>NZ_JBSGVW010000031.1:0-123898 GCF_053608645.1 Streptomyces sp. NPDC055013 | reverse complement strand
GCCGGCCCCTGCGGGCCGGCCCGGACGCCGTGTTCGGTACGGATCAGACGAGGTCGAACCGGTCCAGGTCCATGACCTTGGCCCACGCCGCGACGAAGTCGTTCACGAACTTCTCCTTCGCGTCGTCGCTCGCGTAGACCTCCGCGAGCGCACGCAGCTCGGAGTTCGAGCCGAAGACCAGGTCGGCACGGGTGCCGGTCCACTTGACGGCGCCCGAGGCGTCACGGCCCTCGAAGGTCGTCTGGTCGCCGGAGGTCGACTTCCACGTCGTGCCCAGGTCGAGCAGGTTGACGAAGAAGTCGTTGGTCAGCACGCCCGGGGTGTCCGTGAACACGCCGTGCGAGGACTGCCCCTGGTTGGCACCCAGGACGCGCAGACCACCGACGAGGGCGGTCAGCTGGGGCGCGCTCAGTGTGAGCAGGTTGGCCCGGTCGAGCAGCAGGTACTCGGCCGGCAGCCGGTTGCCCTTGCCGAGGTAGTTGCGGAAGCCGTCCGAGGTCGGCTCCAGCGCGGCGAAGGACTCCGTGTCGGTGTGCTCCTCGGTCGCGTCCACGCGGCCCGGCGTGAAGGGAACCTCCACGTCGAAGCCGGCGTCCTTGGCGGCCTTCTCGACCGCGGCGGCACCGCCGAGGACGATCAGGTCGGCCAGGGAGACCTTCTTGGCACCGGAGTTGAACGCCGACTGGACGCCCTCCAGGACGCGCAGGACCTGCGCGAGCTGGTCGGGGTCGTTGACCTCCCAGCCGTTCTGCGGCTGCAGGCGGATACGGGCGCCGTTGGCACCGCCGCGCTTGTCGCTGCCGCGGAACGTCGAGGCCGACGCCCACGCGGTGGAGACCAGCTGCGAGACGGTCAGGCCCGACTCCAGGAGCTTGGCCTTGAGCGCCGCGGCGTCCGCGGCGTCGATGGCCGCGCCCTCGGCCTGCGGCAGCGGGTCCTGCCACAGCATCGTCTCCGCCGGGACCTCCGGACCGAGGTACAGGGACTTCGGGCCCAGGTCACGGTGGGTCAGCTTGTACCAGGCGCGGGCGAAGGCGTCCGCGAACTCGGCCGGGTTCTCGTGGAAGCGCTTCGAGATCGGACCGTAGATCGGGTCGAAGCGCAGCGAGAGGTCGGTGGTGAGCATCGTCGGCAGCTTCTTGGAGTCGCTGTGGGCGTCGGGGATGATCGCCTCGGCGTCCTTGGCCACCCACTGGTTGGCGCCGGCGGGGCTCTGGGTGAGCTCCCACTCGTAGCCGAAGAGGATGTCGAAGAAGTCGTTGCTCCACTGGGTGGGCTTGGTGGTCCAGGTGACCTCGAGACCGGAGGTGATGGCGTCGCCGCCCTTGCCGGTGCCGTGGGTGGACTTCCAGCCCAGGCCCTGCTCCTCCATGGAGGCGGCCTCGGGGTCGTTGCCGACCGCGTCGGCCGGGCCGGCGCCGTGGGTCTTGCCGAAGGTGTGACCACCGGCGATGAGGGCGACGGTCTCCTCGTCGTTCATCGCCATACGGCGGAACGTCTCACGGATGTCGCGGGCCGCGGCGATCGGGTCCGGGTTGCCGTTCGGGCCCTCCGGGTTGACGTAGATGAGGCCCATCTGGACGGCGCCGAGCGGGTTCTCCAGCTCACGGTCGCCGGTGTAACGCTGGTCGTCGAGCCAGGTGGTCTCGGGACCCCAGTACACGTCCTCGTCGGCCTCCCAGACGTCGGCGCGGCCGCCGGCGAAGCCGAAGGTCTCGAAGCCCATCGTCTCCAGCGCCACGTTACCCGTGAGGATCATGAGGTCGGCCCAGGAGATGGACTGGCCGTACTTCTTCTTGACCGGCCACAGCAGACGGCGGGCCTTGTCCAGGTTGCCGTTGTCCGGCCAGCTGTTCAGCGGGGCGAAGCGCTGCTGGCCACGGCCGCCACCGCCGCGGCCGTCGCTGATGCGGTAGGTACCGGCACTGTGCCAGGCCATGCGGATCATCAGCGGGCCGTAGTTGCCGAAGTCGGCGGGCCACCAGTCCTGCGAGGTGGTGAGCACCTCGGCGATGTCGCGTTTGACGGCCGCCAGGTCGAGGGCCTGGAACGCCTCGGCGTAGTCGAACTCCGCACCGAGGGGGTTGGCGACGACCGGGTCCTTGGCAAGGATCTTCAGGTTGAGCCGCTCCGGCCACCACTGGCGGTTTCCACCGCCCTGGGTGGGGTGCGCGGCGCGATCATGCGCGACGGGGCAGCCGCCGCCGGCGCCCTCCGTCTTCGCGTCGGTGACGATCGCATCGGGGTTCTCAGCCATGGGAAACCTTCCGAACTAGGTGGATCACAGCGCTCGGGGTGCACTGCGGGCGGTGGAGCAGTCGGGGCACAGGCCCCAGTAGATGACCTCGGCCTCGTCGATCGTGAAGCCGTGGTCGTCTGACGCGGTCAGACAGGGCGCCTCGCCGACCTCGCAGTCGACGTCGGCGACGACACCGCATGATCGGCACACGATGTGGTGGTGGTTGTCGCCGACACGCCCCTCGAACCGGGCCGGGCTGCCGGCCGGCTCGATACGGCGTATGAGTCCCGCCGCGGTGAGGGCGTGGAGGCCCTCGTACACCGCTTGCAGGGAGACATGACCTACGCGATCACGCACCCCTGAGGCGATGGCCTCGACGCCGAGGTGGTCACCGGCCCGGACGGCGTCCAGCAGCGCGACGCGCGCCGCCGTCACCCGCAGGCCGGCACCGCGGAGCTCCTCGGCAGGGGTCGGAGTCTGGGATGCGGTCATGGGCTCCAACCTACCGCGCTAAACACGAATCATTCAAGAAAACGAATGATGAAAGTCTGGCGCGCCGAGCGCGGGCAACCCATACACCGCCCATACACCGCCCAAAGCGCGAAAAATCATCTTTTCTGACATTGAGTCATGCCTTTTTGTCAAGGCCTTCATTGGTCGTAACCCCACCTGTACTCGATGGAGGTACAACGCATGCTCGGCAGACATACCGCGGCGGGTCGCCGCGTCGCCCTCACCGCTCTCGGTGCCCTCGCGCTCACCGGCGCCACCTCGGCCGCGGCGGCCGAGCCGCCCCCCGCGGTGCCCGCGTCCACCGCGGCGCAGACGCTCGGTGCCGACCGGCCGCCGGCCGCGCTGTTGCGGGCCCTGGAGCGTGACCTGAAGTTGAAGCCAGGGCAGGCGGCCGAGCGGCTGGTCAACGAGGCGGAGGCGGGCGTCCGCGCAGGTCGCCTCCGCAACTCCCTGGGCGAGCGCTTCGCGGGGGCCTGGCTGCGGGGGGCGACCGCGGCCGAGCTCACCGTCGCCACCACACACGCCGGCGACGTGTCCGCCATTCAGGCGCAGGGCGCGAAGGCCGCGGTCGTCAAGCGGCCGCTGAGCGAGCTACGAGCCGTCAAGCAGAAGCTGGACGCCGCCTCCGCCCGGGTCAAGACGCGCGACACCCCGGTCTGGTACGTCGACGTGCCGACCAACCGGGTCGTCGTGCAGGCGACCAAGCGGTCGGCCGCCACCTCCTTCATCAAGTCCGCGGGTGTCCGGGGCAAGGGCGTCGCCGTACGCCTGTCGGAGCAGCGGCCGCGGCTCTTCGCGGACCTCGTCGGCGGCGAGGCCTACTACATCAACGGCTCGGCCCGCTGTTCCGTCGGGTTCTCCGTCACCAAGGGCACCCAGCAGGGCTTCGCCTCGGCGGGCCACTGCGGCAGCGCGGAGGACGAGACCACCGGCTCCAACATGGCCGAACAGGGCACGTTCCAGGCCTCCACGTTCCCCGGCAAGGACATGTCCTGGGTCGCCGTGAACAGCGACTGGACGGCCACGGCCGACGTGAAGGGCGAGGGCGGCCAGCGTACGCAGGTCACCGGCTCGGTCCAGGCGCTCGTCGGGGCGTCGATCTGCCGCTCCGGCTCCACCACCGGATGGCACTGCGGCACCATCGAGCAGCACGACACGAGCGTCAGCTACTCCGAGGGCACCGTCGACGGCGTGACCGAGACGACCGTGTGCGCGGAGCCGGGCGACTCCGGCGGCCCGTACCTCTCGGGCTCCCAGGCGCAGGGCGTGACCTCGGGCGGCTCGGGTGACTGCACGTCCGGCGGGACGACCTTCTACCAGCCGATCAACCCGATCCTCAGCGACTTCGGCCTCGTCCTGAAGACCGCGTCCGCCCAGAAGGGCGTTCCCGCTCCGCAGGACAACGGGGCGGCCGACACCTGGGCCGCGGGCCGCGTCTACGAGGCCGGCTCCACGGTGACCCACGCGGGCGTGCGCTACCAGTGCCTGCAGACCCACCAGGCCCAGGGCAGGTGGTCGCCGGTGGCCACTCCGGCCCTGTGGCAGAAGATGTAGGCGGTCCGAGGAGTCGTACGGCTTCGGTGCGGGGCACTGTCCCCGCACCGTCCGCTCCCCCGTCGTCCGCCGCCCCGGCCGCTCCCCCGCTGCTCCTCCGCTACTCCTCCGCCAGGAACCCGTACGCGGTGGTGACGAAGGGGTCGTTGGCGCGGAAGCGGCGGGTGCACACCGCTGCCAGGGCCGTTCCCGTGTCGGGCCGGAAGCCCAGGAAGGCCTGCTGGCCGAGGGTGGCCCCGCTGTGGAAGTACATCGGCCCGCCGTCCATGGGGTGCCGGAACCACGCCACCGTGTGCACGTGCCGGTGCCCCAGGCCGCGCCGCAGCACGGGGGTGCGCACCGCCCGCAGCGCGTCGGCCGTCGGGAGACCCGCCGGGGCGAGGTGCGCCTCGAGGAAAGTGAGCAGGTCGTGCGGGGTGGCGCGGACGGCGCCTGCCGCCTCGAAGCCGCCCGCGTCGAAGGCGAGGGTGGGAGTGCGCCCGTCCTTGCCGTGCCCGACGGCGTCGGCCTTCGGGTCCTCCGCCCGCAGGGCCGTGCCGCTCAGACCGAGGGGACGCAGTACGTGCGTGGCGAGCAGTTCCTCCCACGCCGTACCGGACACCGCCGCGAGGGCGTGGCCGAGCACGGCGACGCCGAAGTTGGAGTAGTGCCACCGGGTGCCGGGCCGGTGCCGCGGGCGGTACCGCAGGAAGGCGTCCGTGACCCGCTCGGCCGGATAGCGGCCGTAGGGATTGGTACGCCAGGCGGGCAGCGCCCGACCGTAGAAGTCGCGCGGCAGGGCGGGCAGGCCGGCGGTGTGCGTGATGAGGTGGGCCAGCGTCACCGGGTCCGCGCCCGTCCGCCGGCCGGGGTCCAGGCAGGCGGCGGCCGGTTCGCCCCCGGTCAGCAGGCCGCGCCGGACGAGCTGGGCCAGCAGCAGGCCGGTGAACGTCTTCGAGGCCGAACCGATCTCGTAGCGCAGGTCCTGCCGGGCGACCGGCGGGGGCGGGGCCGTCCCGGCGCAGTGCAGCGTGCGACGGCCGTGCCGGGACACCGCGAAGACGACGTCGGGTGCGTCGACGGCATAGGCGGCGCTCTCCAGGCGCTCGCGCAGGGCGTCGTCGTCACCGAGGCCGCCGTCCGCTCGGGGCTGGTCCACGTCGTCGGCAATGCCCGGCCAGGGCGTGGACCGGACGGTCATGAGGTGGCGTGCGTCAGCTCGGACAGGGCGCGGGAGGTGGCCAGCACGGAGGCGAATGCGGCGACCAGCGTCGGGTGGTAGATCTGGTCGAACAGATCGTCCGGCTCGCCCTCCGGCATGTCCCGTACGGCGGGCATGGCGCCGTCGGCCTGCTGTGCGGCGGCGAAGCCCTCCCAGCCGCGTTCGTCCAGGGTGGGGCGTGGCAGGCAGGCGTCGACGACGAGGAGTTCGCCGAGCAGGTCCCAGCGCTCGAGGTCCAGCCAGTCGTCGATCCAGACCGGCAGCCACATGGCGAGGTAGTCGGCGATGTCCGGCGGCAGGCCGTCGGGGTGCTCCCCCCAGTCGGTGAGGTGGAACACCGTGTGGGTGAGGTCGTAGGCGATGTGCCCGCTGACCGTCCAGGGCTCGGGCCTGCGGCCCAGCCACGTGGAGCCGACGATGTCCGCCTCGGGCGTCCGGGGCGTGAGGCCGAAGCGGCGCTGGAACGCGGACAGTCCGAGGCGTCGGGTCGGGTCCAGTTCGAGAGCCGACCAGCTGTTGAGCCGCTGGTAGAGCACGGTCGCCCGCTCCACCTCGGGCTCGCTGTACCCGAGTTCCTTGTACGGCAGGTACACCTCGAACGGGATCGGCGAGAGCGGCTCGATGCGCTGGCCGCGTACCAGCATGCGACCGCCGTCCAGGGTGTGCCGCCAGGTGTGGTCGAGGAGCTTGCGCGCCAGCTCGGCCTGGCGCGAGCCGGCCACGCCTTCGCGGAACAGCACCCGGCAGATCAGGGCCAGTTCGCCGACCGGCTTGAAGCGCTCCAGGAAGCCCACCTCGGGATCGACGTCGGGCTCCAGGCGGAAGCCGTCGCGATGGGCCCACAGCCACTCCAGGGCGCGTACGCCGACGGTGTGCATCAGACGGGTGTCGGTCATCCGGGCACTCCTTGTCCCCCGTACCGGTTCCGCACGCCTTCCGCGTGCGGGGCATCGCCGCTCAGGCACTTGACGGTCTGTGCCGCCGCGAACGCGGCCATCAGCGTGGAGTGGTAGCAGTGCAGGAAGTCCGGCTCCGGATCCGCTCCCCCTTCACCCTGAGGGGCCTGCTGGGGCAGCGCGCCCGAGTCGTACTGCGCCCGTGCGATCCGGGCCCAGGCGTGCTCGAGCGTCGCCGGGTCGGGCGGGCACGGCAGGCTCGCGGCGACCACCAGCAACTCGCAGCTCAGGTCCCACATCCCGGCGTCCAGGCAGGTGTCGATCCAGGGCGGCAGCCAGTGCGCCAGGTAGGCGGCCAGGTCGGCGGGGACGCCCGCGGGGAGGCGGCCCCAGTCGGTGAGGTGAAAGACGACGTGGGTGAGCGCGTACCCCGAGGAGCGCTCGAACGTCCATGGCTCCGCCAGCCCACCCAGCCAGGTGCTCCGCAGCACCGGCTCGGCCTGCTCCGGCCGGTCGATGCCGCTGCGCCGTTCGGCCTTGATGACACCTAGCCGGCGCGTCGGCTCCTGCTCGGTGAGCCGCCAGCCACGGGTGCGGGCCGTCGTGGCGGCGGCTGCCTCGTACCCGGCATGCCGCAGCCCGGCCGCGGCGAAGACGGAGTAGACCTCCAGCGGGTAGGTCGCGAAGGGCTCCCACCGCTGGAGGTGGAGGAACAGTTCGCCCCGGCCGGTCTGCTGCCAGGCGAACCGCAACAGGTCCGCGGCGTACGCGTGCAACGGGTCCCACGCCGGGGTGTGCGAGCGCACACTCGAACAGGTCTGGGCGAGTTCCCCGAGCGGTTTCCATGTGGCGTCGACCTGACCGTCGGCGGTGAGCGCGTCCTCGCCCAGCGCGAAGTCCTCGCGGTGGGCGGACAGCCAGGCGAACGCGGCGGCTCCGACGTCCCGGATCGCACCTACGTCCATGGCGGTCACGGCGGTCGTATCGGTCATACGAGTGCTCCGGCCGCCCGCATGACGCGCGCCGCCTGGACCTGGAGGGCAACCCGGGGGTCGGCGCCGCCCATCAGTTCCACGAAGTCCAGGCCCGCTTCCAGGCCGAGCGTCTCCGGCACCCCGTCGACCAGGGTCAGCCAGCGTCCCGCACCGGCGGCCTGCTGCCAGTCCCTGCGCCGCACGGCGCGGACGAAGCCGCGGGCCAGGTCGACCGGGCGACCCCGCGCCGCGCGGACCACGGCACTGTCCTCGCCGGGCACCGCGAGAGGGGCCAGGACTGCGAGTTGGTGCGTCAGCACCTGCCAGGTCGCCGCGTCGAGCCATGCGACGTCGGGTTCTGTGTCCCCGTCCCCGGCGGATGCGCCGGTCGGAGGCGTGTCGAGGCGCAGCAGGGTGCGGCGCATCGCCCAGTGACTCCATCGGACGGTGGGTGCCGCGTCGGCGCGGGGCGGGAAGGCCTCCACTGTCTGCCGGAACACGGTAAGTAGGTCCGGGGCGGGCGGAGTCGGGAAGAGTACGTGCGGCAGCAGCAGGTCTGCTCCCACCACGCGTACGGCCGCGAGGGCGAACTGTCCCTCCGGGTCGTCGACCGCCCCTGTGCCGGACATGCGCACGTGGTCTCCGCCCCGGAGGGCGGAGACCACGTCGGACGCGATGTCCTGCACAGCGCCCTTCAAGAGGGCCGAAGTGCCTGACTGGTCCATTCAGCTACTCCCGTTCGTCCGCTCAGCCCTTCTTGGGGCGAGGGGTCGGCGGGGACAGCAGCAGCTTGGTGTCTGCGGAGAGCAGCGCCAGGGCGGCGCACTCACGGCTGTCGCGGAAGACGCCGTCGGACTCGGCAGGGTCAAGTGCCGCCTCCAGGTCGGTCCGGACACCCGTGATCTCTTCGATCGCCTTGTCAATGGAAGGCATATCACCATCTCCTCTGGGGTCAGCCATAGCCTCCATGACCCAGAGCACCACACAGTCACATAGCGCGCATCTTTTCCCAGAAGGCAACATAGGTACCTTCTTCAACATTTCCACCATGCGTACCGACCGCACTTCGAACTCCCTTGCCGCAACGGGCAGTTGAGCCCCACAGAGGGTGAGACGCAGCTCACATGCCTCGTTCTGTCACACGTTCCGCATTACTCCGGTCAGTAGGGCGTACCCCGCTTCAAGACAAGGAGATCCCGTGGAATCGCGTCTCAACTACTTCGGCAACGCCCTGGCAGGCAAGGTCCTCAAGCACATCAACTCGGCCGGCAAGGTGGTGTCGGACTCGACCCTGCCTGCCGCCATCCAGGAGCTGGTGAAGATCCGCGCAAGCCAGATCAACGGCTGCGGCTTCTGCACGGACATGCATATCAAGGATGCGGCCCACGCCGGCGAGACCGCGCAGCGCCTCCACCTGGTCGCGGTCTGGCGGGAGGCGACGGTCTTCACGGAGGCCGAGCGCGCCGCCCTGGAAGTGGCGGAGCAGGGCACCCGCATCGCCGATGCCGCGGGCGGTGTCTCCGACGAGGCGTGGACCAACGCCGCCAAGCACTTCGACGAGGACCAGCTGGTGGCCCTCATCTCCCTCCTGGGGGTCATCAACGCCTACAACCGCATCAACGTGATCAACCAGCAGCCCGCCGGGGACTACCAGCCCGGCCAGTTCGGCTGACCGGTCATGACGGGGGCTGGACTGCCGTCCCGGATCGAGGAGTTGGCGGCCCCGTGCACCGCGGTGGCCGCCGGTCCGGCCGGGACATCGACTTCTTCCCTGGTGGAGGCCGGCCTGTGAGCACCATCGCGTTCCTCAACATCGGCATGCACGGGCACATCAACCCGACCCTGCCGGTCGTGGCCGAGCTCGTCCGGCGCGGCCACACCGTCACCTACCACACCTCGCCCGCGTTCCGTGCGGAGATCGAGGCCACCGGCGCGACCGTGCGCCCCTATCCCGGAGGAGAACTGCCGCTTCCCGATCCGCCGACGCCGGTCACCCTCCTGGAGTCCCTCGCGGCCACCGCCGTCCGGCTGCTGCCCACCGTGCTCGACGACCTGCGCCGCGACCGGCCCGACCTGATCGTCCACGACAGTTCCTGTCTGTGGGGCGCGGTGGCCGCACGTGAACTCGACGTACCGGCGGCCTCGTCGTTCACCACGTTCGCCTTCAACCGGCAGGTCCCCAGCCCCACCCGCGGGTCGTGGCAGCTGTTGGCGGCGGCACGGAGGCAACCCCGCAGCGTGCGGGGCTACCTGCGCTCCCGCCGGGAGCTGCATCGCCGCTTCGACGCGCGCGGGGTGCCGCCGCTCGACCTGCTGAACATCCGTCAGCCGCTGAACCTGGTCTACACCTCACCGGCGTTCCAGCCCGCCGTCGAGCACTTCGACGAGTCCTACCGGTTCGTCGGCCCGAGCATCGGCGCCCGCCCGGTCGACCCGTCGTTCAAGGCCGACCGGCTCCAGGACCCGGTGCTGTACGCCTCCCTCGGCACGGTGTTCAACGCCGACCCGAAGCTGCTGCGCACGTTCGCCACCGCACTCGCCCCGCTGGGCGGCACAGTGATCGTCGCCACCGGGCAGACCGATCCCGACGCCCTGGGCCCGTTGCCGGCCAACGTGCTCCCCCGGCGTTTCGTGCCTCAGCCGGAGGTGCTGGCCCGGGCGGCGCTGTTCATCACCCATGGCGGCATGAACAGCGTCAACGAGGCCATGTACGCCGGGGTCCCGATGCTGGTGGTTCCGCAGGGCGCCGACCAGCCGATGATCGCGCGTCGCGTCGCGGGGCTCGGCGCGGGCCTGTCGCTCCGTACCGAGGACGTCGCCAAGGGCTCGGTGCGCGCCCTCGCCCGACGTCTGCTGCACGAGCCCGCGTTCCGGGCGGCCGCGGCGACCCTCAGGGCCGCCCAGCACGACGCCGGTGGATTTCGGCGGGCCGCCGACGAACTGGAGCGGTACGCGCATACGGCCCGCCCGGTCCGCCGGCCGGCCCCCGCCGACCCGTCGCGGCGAGGTTGAGCGATGTCCGCTGTCGTCGTCCTGCTGCTGTTCGCCGGGCTGTCCGAGGCCGCCGGGCGCATCCTGCCGCTGCTGGCCCGTCGGCCGGGCATGCCGCGGCTGCTCGTGGCCGGGCTGCTGCCGGCTGCCGGCCTGGTCGAGGCCGCCGTGTTCGCGCTGTGGCCGCTGACCGCCTGGACCCTGGCCGAGCTGGTGGTGTCCTCGCCACCGCCGGGCGACGGGATGGGCTGGACACCGGGCCTGGTCGCGCCGCTGATGCTCTCGGCCGTACTCGCGTTCCCTCTCCTCGGGCCGCTGCTGCACCTGCTGCTCTTCGTGGGGGTCGGCGCCGGGCTTGCCGACCCGCTGGCGACGGCGACCGGGCTCGGCTGGTGGGGCGCCGCCGGCTGCGTGGCCGCCGCCGGGGCCGGACTCGGTGTCACCGTGGAGGCCGTTCGGCGTCTGGTGGTCCGGATCAGTGCGCCCCGGACACCGGAGCCGGTCGCATGAACGACTTCCTGTTCTGGGCCTGCGTACTGGGGCCCGTCCTGCTCGCCGAAGGACTGCTGGCCCGCTACGAGGTGCTGGCCTACAGCGCCGGCTTCCGGGCCCCCACCAGCGAGCTCCCCGAGGGCGTGCCCTATGCCCGGGGTGCTGCCGCCGACCTACCCCCGGAGGCCTACCTGGTCTACCTGGACGGCATCGGCAAGCGCCGCGTGCGCGACACCCGGGACGGCGGTCAGCTGGTCAAGGCCGTGCTCGCCGCGGCGCCGGAGCTGCGCGTGCTGGGGCAGGTGCAGCCCTACTCGCCGCTGGCCGACCCGCTCGCCGACCGGCCGGTGTGGGCGTGGCTGCGCCGCCGCGTCGGGCTGCTGCTGTTCCTGCACAACGTCATGCAGATCTTCGTCGCCGCCGACCACCGCTACCGCCCCCTCTACAACCGGGCCGTCGGCTCCCAGATCGCCACGCAGCTGCGGCTCGCCGGCTACGAGCCCGACAGCGGCATCCCCGTGGTACTGCTCAGCTACAGCGGCGGCGCCCAGGTCGCCACCGGCGCGGTCGACGAACTGCACACCAGGCTGCGCTGCCCGCTCCTGCTGATCACGCTCGGCGGGTTCCACAACGGCGCCAACGACCTCGCCAAGGCCGAGCACCTGCATCAACTCACCAGCGCGTACGACCGGATCGAGCGGGTCGGCACCTGGATGTTTCCGCAGCGCTGGCGGCTGTTGCGCGGCAGCGGATGGAACCGTGCCCGCCGCGCAGGAAAGATCACCGTGCACCGACTCGATCCGGCCACCCACCTCGGCCCGCGCAGCTACATCAGCCCGTCGGCTCGGCTGCCCGAGGGCCGCAGCCACCTCGACCGCACGGCCGACACCGTGATCGCACTCATCCGCGCCCGGCACTGGGCGAAGGCGGCGACGGACCGCCCCATGTCATGAGGCCCCATGCCATGGGGCTGCGTGCCATGAGGCTCCGTGTCGGCGGATCAGCTGTCGGTCTCGGTGCGGCGGGCGGCGACTCAGTCGGCGTCGAGCCCGGAGACCAGGCCGCGCAGCAGGGGGCCGTACTCCGGATGGGCGAGGGCGGAGGCCATCTGGGCGACCAGGTAGTCGGCCGGGTTGCCGGTGTCGTACCAGCGGCCCTTGATGACCTGGCCGTACACCGCGCGGGTGGCGGCGTAGGCGTTGATCGCGTCGGTCAGATAGACCTCGCCGGTCCGGTGCTCGTACCAGCGGCGGGTCTGCTCGCGCAGTTCGTCGATGATGCCGGGGGTGACGACGTAACCGCCGATCGCCGCGTACGACGAAGGCGCGGCGGCGGGCTCGGGCTTCTCGACCAGACCGGTGATGCGCAACTGGCCGTCCCCGAGGTCCTCCTTGACGATGGGCACGCCGTAGCGCTGGGACTCGGTGGGGTCCATCGGCAGGAGGGCCAGCACCGGGCAGCCGGTCTGCTCGTAGGCCCGGATCAGCTGCTGGGCGCGGGGGACCTCGGCCACGAAGACGTCGTCGGGCCACAGCACCAGCACGGGCTCGTCGCCGAAGGAGCGGGCGGCGTTCAGCACCGGGGTGCCGTTGCCGTACGGACCGTACTGGTCGAGGTAGGTGATGTGGCCCTGGCGGGCCAGCTCGGCGACCTCCTCCACCGCGTCGGCGTACGCCGTCTTGCCGTCCTTGCGGAGCTGCTCGACGAGGGCGGGGTTGGGGCGGAAGTGGTCCTGGATGAGGCTCTTGCCGCCGGAGACCACGATGGTGATGTCGGTGATGCCGGAATCCACCAGCTCACGCACCGTGTGCTCGATGACCGGCTTGTCGCCGACCGGGAGCATCTCCTTGGGTGTCGCCTTCGTCAGGGGCAGCAGTCGGGAGCCGAGCCCCGCGGCGGGGATCACAGCCCTGCGGATCGTCGGGGACATCACATCTCTCTCGGTCGATCGACGCGCCGCACCGGCGGACACGGCACGTGTTCGACGCTACCAACGCCTGCCACGACCCCGCCGACCGCCCGATGCGCGGATCGCGGCCGGGCTCGGGCAGCTCTGACGGACGTCCGGGGAAGGGGGCTCCCGGCGGCGCGCGCCCTGGGATGCCCGCTTGTAGCCTGGTCGTCCAGGACTGGAGGACTCCATGCGCGCCGAGGATGACGCAGCCCCCCTCGACCAGGCCGCCCAGCAGTTCATGGCAGCGCGCCCCCAGCTCTTCGGCATCGCCTATCGCGTGCTCGGCAGCACGGTGGAGGCCGAGGACATCGTCCAGGAGGCGTGGCTGCGGTGGCAGAAGACCGACCGCACCGACATCAAGGAGCCGACGGCGTTCCTGACGACCGTCACGACCCGGCTGGCGATCAACCTCGCCCAGTCCGCGCGGATGCGGCGTGAGTCGTACGTCGGCCCCTGGCTTCCGGAGCCGGTCGACACCCGGGCGGATCCGCAGGTGGGTGCGGAGCGGGCCGAGGCACTCGACATGGCGGTGCTGCTGCTCCTCGAGAAGCTCAACCCCGTGGAACGGGCCGCCTACGTGCTGCGGGAGGCCTTCGCCTACCCCTACAAACAGATCGCCGACATCGTGGAGTCCAGCGAGGCCAACACCCGCCAGCTGGTGAGCCGCGCGAAGAAGCACCTGGCGGCGGAGCGCAGGGAGCCGGTCAGCTCCACCGATCACCGGCGCCTGCTGGAGGCGTTCCTCGCCGCGGCACAGACCGGCAGTCTGTCGGTGCTTGAGGAGGTTCTCACGCAGGACGTGGTCAGCTACGCCGACGGTGGCGGAATGCGCGGGGCGTCCAGGATCCCGGTCGTCGGGCTCGAGCACGTCTCCAAGTACCTCGCCGCCTTCGCCCCACGGTTCTGGCCCTCGACGGAGGTGCGCTGGGTCGAGGCCAACGGCAGGCCGGCCGTCCTCGTCGTCTCGGCCGACGGCAACCCGATGGCGCTGCTCTGCGTCGACGTGTCGGCCCGGGGCATCGAACGCATCATGTGGGTCATGAATCCGGCCAAGCTGGCCCCCTACGTGGCGTCGCTGACCGGCTGAGAACGCTCCTACCGGGTGCTGTCACAGATCCGGCCCCTGGTCGGTCGTAGTGGGTGACGCCCCCTGATCGGAGAAGACCGTGGCAGTCACCGAACAACGTCTTTCCACCATGGTGCTGGTGATCGGCACCGGAGGTGCGGGCCTTCGCGCGGCGATCGAGCTGGCGGAGGCCGGCGTCGACGTCCTCGCGGTGGGCAAGCGCCCCAAGGAGGACGCCCATACGGCACTCGCCGCCGGAGGCATCAACGCGGCCCTGGCCACCATGGATCCGGAGGACAGCTGGCAGCAGCACGCGGCGGACACGATCAAGGAGAGCTATCTGCTCGCCGACCCCCGCACCGTGGAGATCGTCACCCAGGGCGCGGGCCGGGGCATCGACGACCTGGAACGCTTCGGCATGGCCTTCGCCCGGGAGGAGGACGGCCGTATCTCGCAGCGGTTCTTCGGCGCGCACAAGTTCCGGCGTACCGCCTTCGCCGGCGACTACACCGGTCTGGAGATCCAGCGCACCCTCGTCCGCCGTGCCGAGCAGCTCAAAATCCCCGTGCTGGACGGCTTCTACATCACCCGGCTCCTGGTGCGTGACGGTGCCGTCTTCGGTGCCTACGGCTTCGACCTCGCGACCGGGCGGCGTTGCGTGATCCACGCCGACGCCGTCATCCTCGCCGCGGGCGGCCACACCCGGATCTGGCGGCGTACCTCCTCACGGCGCGACGAGAACACGGGGGACTCCTTCCGTCTGGCCGTGGAGGCCGGTGCCCGCCTGCGCGATCCGGAGCTGGTCCAGTTCCATCCCTCCGGCATCATCGAGCCGGAGAACGCGGCCGGCACCCTGGTCAGCGAGGCCGCCCGGGGTGAGGGCGGGATCCTGCGCAACGCCCTCGGGGAACGGTTCATGGCCCGCTACGACCCCGACCGGATGGAGCTGTCCACCCGCGACCGCGTGGCCCTGGCCTCCTACACCGAGATCAAGGAAGGGCGGGGCACCCCCAAGGGAGGTGTGTGGCTCGACGTCTCCCATCTGCCCCGGCAGACGATCATGACCCGACTCCCCCGCGTCTACCAGACGATGCTCGACCTGCAGATGCTGGACATCACCCGCGAGCCGATCGAGATCGCGCCCACCGCGCACTACTCGATGGGCGGCGTGTGGGTGCGTCCCGAGGACCACAGCACCGATGTGCGGGGCCTGTTCGCCATCGGTGAGGCGTCGAGCGGACTGCACGGCGCCAACCGCCTCGGCGGCAACAGTCTCATCGAGCTGCTGGTCTTCGGCCGTATCACGGGCCAGGCGGCCGCCGCGTACTCGCAGTCCCTGACCGCGCAGCGCCGGTCGGCGTCGGCCGTCGCCGAGGCCCGCGCGGAGGTCGACGGCCTTCTCGCGGCGGACGGGCCGGAGAACGTACGTGCCCTGCAACGCGCCATCCGCAACACCATGACCGAGCACGCCGGTGTCGTACGCGACGAAGAGGGCCTGCGTGCGGGGCTCGCGGAGCTCGCGGTGATCGAGAAGCGGATGGCGGACGTCGGCGTCCACCCCGACATCGCCGGTTATCAGGACCTCGCGCACGCCTTCGACCTCAAGTCCGCCGCGCTGGCGGCGAGGGCCACCCTCGAAGCCGCGCTGGAGCGTCGCGAGACCCGCGGCTGCCACAACCGCAGCGACTACCCCGACCTGGACCCCGCTCTGCAGGTCAATCTCGTGTGGTCCCCGACGGCCGGTGTCACCCGCGAGGGCATTCCGAGCGTTCCCGACGAGATCTCCTCACTGATGGAGGAGGTCTCGACCGACGGCAAGCTCGCCGAGTGAGTCGCAGGGTGAGCCGCTGTCACAAGTAGGGCCCCTGTCCTGTCACTTCAAGTGCAGACCAGAATCTCTCCGAGAGGAAACCGCCATGAAGGTCGTAGTGATCGGTGGAACCGGGCTCATCGGTTCGAAGCTCGTCGGCAAGCTGGAGGAGCACGGGCACGAGGCGGTCGCGGCCGCGCCCAACACCGGCGTCAACACGCTGACGGGCGAGGGCCTCGCCGAGGTCCTGAAGGACGCGTCGGTCGTGGTCGACGTGTCCAACTCCCCTTCGTGGGAGGACGACGCCGTCCTGAACTTCTTCCGCACCTCCACCACCAACCTGCTCGATGCGGAGGCCGAGGCCGGCGTGACGCACCACGTCGCGCTGTCCGTGGTCGGCACCGACCGCCTCCAGCAGAGCGGGTACTTCCGCGCCAAGCAGGCCCAGGAAGAGCTGATCAAGGCGTCCGGCACGCCCTACTCCCTCGTCCACGCCACCCAGTTCTTCGAGTTCATCAAGGGGATCGCGGACATCTCGACCGAGGGCGACACGGTGCGGCTGGCCCCGGCCAAGTTCCAGCCGATCCATTCCGACGACGTGGCAGCGGCCGTCGGCCGTACCGCGGTCGGCGAGCCCGTCAACGGCACGGTGGAGATAGCGGGCCCCGACGTGTTCCAGCTCGACGAGCTGATCCGCGAGACACTCTCCGCCCAGAACGACCCCCGCACGGTCGTCACCGACCCGCACGCCCCGTACTCCGGTGCCGAGTTGGAGGAGACCACCCTCCTGCCGGGCCCGGACGCGCAGATCGCCGGGACCAGGCTGTCCGACTGGCTCGCGAAGCAGCAGTAGGTCCTGCGACGTGGCCCCTGCCCCGGGAGATGCCGTATGGCGAGCACGGATGACACGGTCCCGATCGCCGAGTTGCTCGACGAACGGCGGCATCTGCTGCATGTCGCGTACTGGATGCTCGGCAGCAGCCGTGCGGCGGAGCGCGTCATCGACGAGACGTACCGACGGTGGTTCGCGCTGCCGGAACCGGTGCGGGCGCGGATCACGGCCCCGCGCTCGTGGCTGGCGAGCGTCGCCGGGAGTATCTGTCTGACGTGGCCGGCCCTGCCCGAACAGGACAGGGCCGGCGCGATCGCCGATCTCGTGCGCCGGACCGAGCCGCTGGCTGCCGAAGCCCTGGGGGCCGAAACGGCCGACCGGGCCCGGCACAGTCTGCGGGCTCGGCGCGAGCGTCCCACGTCGGCCCGGCAGCAGGACACGGTGGCGCGTGCGGTGCATCTGGCCTGCGTGACGCACGACGAGGGACTCCTGACGTCCCTCCTCGTGGCCGATGCCACGGCCTTCTTCGACGGTGGCGGCAAGGTGCGGACCCTGATCAACCCGGTACACGGCAACACCCATGTGGCCCGCACCCTGCTGACCCTGCTGGCCCGCCATCCACGGACCAGCTTGCACCCCCAGCCCGTCAACGGACGGACCGGTCTGGTGGTGCGCTACGGCCCCCAGGTGGCCGCCGTCATCAGCCTCGACGTCGCCGGCCCTCAGGTCGTCCAGGTGTGGGGCACCCTCAACCCCGACAAGCTCCGGACCTGGAACCGTCCCTCGTCCGACACCTGACGGACCGTGCACATCACCGGCACCGGCGGGCGGTGTTGATGCACTGGACCATCTTGTTCATCAGGCGTTCGTCGAAGACGTTGACGAAGTCGCCATGGTCCGTGACCGGCTTGTGCATCTGCTCGGGGAAGCCGTCCACCGCGTAGAACGGACTGGAGCCGCCGTTGTCGTTCAGGCTGGGCGCGTTCACGTCGTAGACCAGACGCTGTACGAGCTGCGGAATGGCCCGGAAGCCGCTCGGACAGGCGCCCGTCCGCGGATCTGCGTAGGCGACGTGGGTGCGGTGGTTGGCGCTGTCGACGTTCCGGCCGTCCCAGCAGCTCTGGAACTTCGACGTCCGGACCAGGCTGCTGCCCTCGGGACAGATCGGGTACTTGTCCGTCAGCTGACGGTTCTCGAAGCCGGTGCAGCTCCACGCCGCGTTGGCGTTCGCGGTGCCGTTGGTGAACGCCTTGGCGTCACCGGTGATGATCCGCAGGAACTTGGGCATGGCGACGACCTTGCCCCTGGCGTTCCCCACGTAGTCCAGGGTCACCTGCGACGCGGTGAGGATCCTGCCGGTGTTGCCCTCTGCGCCGCCGCCCTGCTGCTGAGCGTCGAACTCCTCGGTGCCGTCCTGCAGTCGCAGGACCGGCCAGTAGTACGAGGACTTGTCGCCCTGGTTCCGGCAGGTCGTCTCGCCGTTCGCGAAGTCCTGGTTGTCGGCGAACGCGTCGTTGGCCTGGTTGCCGACGTAGTCGTGGGTGTGGTGAGCACCGTTGTCCACGCCGGGCGCGACAATGACGTTGTCGGAGTTGTACAGCTTGTTCTCGTTCACACCGCACTGGGTGGCGAAGGTTCCGCGGGACGCGTTGCGCGACTTGCGGGGCGCTGCCGCGTTGGGCCGGACCTCGGTGATGTCGACGAAGTCGGCGGCGACGGGACCGTTGCCTTCCTGTCCGCCGGTGCCGGGGTCGCCTTGGCCCGGCTCCTGGCTGCTGCCGGACCCGCGCAACGAACAAGCGGCGAGTGACCCGAGACCCTGCGGTCGGTCGCCCACCCTGTCGACGGCGGCGGCGATCCGCTCGATCGTCGCGGCCCGCTTGCCCTTCAGGGGGCCCAGCACGGCACTCTTCGCGAAGTCGCCGTCCTGCTGTATCGCACGGGCCGAACTCCGCAGCTTCCGGTACGCCTCGGAGATCTGGCTGTCCAGCAGCGCGAGTTCCTTGTCGACCTGCGCCCGGGCCCCGGCCGGGGTCTGCTCCAGCCGATTGCCGATGTCAGGACAGTCGATGGTCGAGGCCTGCGGGGCCGGGGCTTGGCCCGCTCCGCCCTGAGACGACCGTTTGACGGTGTTACCGCCGGACGTCTCATGGGCGGAGGCGTACACGTTCACGACCACCAGCCCGCCCCCTCCGAGCGTGAGGGCCGCAAGGGCGGCAATGACCTTGCCGCTCGTGGTCTTCGTTCGTTTTCGTACGTTGCGCCGCATGGACTTCCTCCGCGCTCTCGTGGATGAAACGCCACCAGAGTTGTCCACGGGACTGATGTGACGGAGGAGTTCGGTCGTCGCGTCAGCTTCTCGTAAGAACTCGTCCTCAGGACCAGGCAGGTACCGGCACGAACGAACTGTCCTGCCGGAACAGCTCCGTCCCGTCCGCCCGTTCCACCCGCAGCTGGTAGCCGTAGTGCCGCAGGTAGTACCCGGGATAGTTGTACGACTCGAAGCGGAGCGCGCCGCTCGATGTGCCCGTGCGGGCGACGAACGTGGCGTCCCTCGCGAACGTCGACGTGCCGTCGTCGGTGTCGGAGCGGGCCCGGAAGTCCCAGTGGCGGAGGTACTTGCCGGAGGGGTCGCGGAAGGAGTAACCGTTCGCGTCGGCGAGGCCGGGCACGACCGTGAAGGTCGACGCCTGCTTCTCGGCGGTCGTGCTGGTGCCGCTGACCACCGGGAGGTTGAGCAGGGAGGACTGCGTCTGCCAGTAGCGGGTGGGGTAGTTGGCCGACTGGAAGGAACGGGTGACGTTCTTCGCCAGGGCCGGGCCGCCCGTGACGGTCTCCTTGACGACCGTGAAGTGGCGGGCCGTTCCGGAGACGGCGGGCAGGGCGGCCGGGGCGGACCAGGTCGCGAAGGTGTCGTAACTGTCGCTGTAGTAGTAGGTGCCGTCGCCGTAGCCGTCGAAGAAGAGCCGCCAGCCGCCGTTGTCGAGCCGGACGAGTGCCGGGCCCTCGCGGTAGCTGCCCCAGCCCGCCCAGTCCCCGGTGCGGGAGATCGTGTACGGGCCGGTGAGGCTGGACGCCGTGGCGTACTCGATGTACTTCGTCGTCTCGTTCTTCGTGAAGGCGTGGTAGGTCGAGCCGAGCTTCACGACGAAGGTGTCGATGTGGTTCGCGCCGATGCCGGACAGCGCCACCGGTGAACTCCATGCCGTCAGCGCGGAGTTCGTGGCCTTCAGCAGATAGGGCGTGAAGATCCACTCGTCGTTGGTGGTCGAGCAGGACACGATGACGTTCACGCTGCCGTCGCTGTCGACGAACCACTCCGGCGCCCACGCGCGGGAGAGGCCCGCGATCGGGACCGTGTAGTCGTACAGGAACGTCCAGTTGAGCCGGTCGGTGCTGCGGGCGAAGCCGATGGTGGTGCTGGGGTCCTGCCAGGTGTGGGTCGTGTAGGTGACGTAGTAGTAGCCGTTGGTGTGCTTGAGGATGCTCGCGTCGCGGATGCGGTTGCCGGGCGGGGTGTACGCGGAGGCCTTCGCCAGGCGGAAGTCGGTGGCGTCGTCCGACTGATAGACGTTCACGGTGCCGTCGTTGCTGTTCAGGAACGGCACGATCGTGTAGCGGGTGGCGGAGCCGCTGGGCGGTGCGGCGGCCAGGGCGGTACCGAGCAGTCCGGGCGCTTCCCCCAGCACGAGGGCCGAGGCGGGCAGGACGGCCAGCGCGCGCAGCAGGGTGCGGCGGGACGGTCTGGGGGGCGGTGGGGTCACGGCGGCTCTCCATGACGTTCGGGGGTTCGGGGGTTCGGTTGGTCAGGGGTCGCACGGCTCTGGACGTTCAGGACGTTCACGACATCGCTTCGTTCGATATGCCGAACGTAGTTCGGTGA
Organism: Streptomyces sp. NPDC055013; assembly: GCF_053608645.1. Taxonomy (NCBI): domain Bacteria; kingdom Bacillati; phylum Actinomycetota; class Actinomycetes; order Kitasatosporales; family Streptomycetaceae; genus Streptomyces; species Streptomyces sp. NPDC055013. Next base: position 103,493 of record NZ_JBSGVW010000031.1, on the reverse strand, counting down.
GGCGATCAGACGGTAGGGGTGGGACCAAGCCTCGTCAATCCTTCGCGCACGAAGCGGAAGAGGCCTGTGGGAAACCTGTGCTCCTTCAGCGCTCCCCCAATCGGACTCCCCCCGTTTCCCAAGTCGTTCCACCGGCGGGCCTCGGAGGTTACTGTTCGGTAGACAACGTCGTTCCGGAGGTGCCCGTATGACACCCGACCGTGCCGTAGGCCTCGCCGAGTCCGCCCGTGCGCTGGCCGACGGGGAGGTGACGTCGCAGGCGCTGGTCGCGGAGGCGCTCGCGCGGATCGAGGCGACCCAGGGGTCCCTCAACGCCTTCCGGGTGGTCCGGGCCGAGGCCGCCCTCGCCGAGGCGAAGGCCGCCGACGCGGAACTCGCCGCCGGCGGGCGCCGGCCGCTGCTGGGCGTACCGGTCGCGGTGAAGGACGACATGGACGTGGCGGGCGAACCGACCGCCTTCGGCTGTTGCGGCGAGTTCCCTCCGGTCGCCGAGGACGGTGAGGCGGTACGGCGGCTGCGCGCGGCCGGGGCGGTGATCGTGGGCAAGACGAACACCTGCGAACTGGGGCAGTGGCCGTTCACCGAGGGGCCGGCCTTCGGCGCGACCCGCAACCCATGGCACGCGGACCACACGCCGGGCGGCTCGTCCGGCGGTTCGGCGGCCGCCGTGGCCGCCGGTCTGGTGCCCGCCGCGCTCGGCTCGGACGGCGCCGGTTCGGTGCGGATCCCGGCATCGTGGACGCATCTGATCGGCATCAAGCCGCAGCGCGGCCGCGTCTCCACCTGGCCGCGCGGCGAGTCCTTCCAGGGCATCACCGTCAACGGCACCCTCGCCCGTACGGTGGCCGACGCGGCCCTCCTGCTGGACGCCGCCGCCGGCAACCACGACCTCGACCCGCACCGCCCGCCGGCGGTCGACGCCTCGCAGGCCGTGGGCCGCGAACCCGGACGGCTTCGCATCGCCCTCTCCCTCAAGCCGCCGTTCACCGCACTGCCCGCGCGTCTGCAGCCGGAGGTGCGGGCCAGGGTCGTCCGACTCGCCGAGAAACTGAGCGCGTTGGGGCACTTCGTCGAGGAGGCCGATCCGCCGTACGGCCAGATCGGGCTGACCTTCATCCCGCGCGCGACGGTCGGCATCGCCGAGTGGGCGAGCGCGGCGCCCTTCCCCGCGCTGCTCGACCGGCGCACCCGGGACGCCGCCCGGCTGGGCCGGCTCCTCGGCGGGGTCCCGCTGCGGGCGGCCCGGCGCGCGGAGGCGGTGCTGCACCGTCGTATCGGCGCGTTCTACGAGTCGTACGACGTGATCCTCGCGCCCACCACGGCCGCTCCCCCGCCCCGTATCGGCGCGATGCTCGAACTCGGCGGTTTCGCCACCGACCGGGCCATGATCGCCGCCTGTCCCTACGCCTGGCCGTGGAACGTGCTGGGCTGGCCCGGTGTGAACGTCCCGGCCGGGTTCGTGGACGGTCTGCCCGTCGGTGCCCAGTTGCTCGGGCCGGCGAACAGCGAGCCCCTGCTGATCTCGCTGGCCGCGCAGTTGGAGGCGGAGCTGCGCTGGCACGAGCTGTGGCCGCCGCAGCAGGGCGAGACCGTTCCCGCCCCGGTCGTCTGAGGGAGCGCAGGACCTACCCTGTGACGATGGACGATGCGTCGATGGTCGGGCTCATGGGGCGGGTCACCGGCACGGTGGGACCCGGGCTCGTCGGCGAGGTGATGGTGCGGGTGCGCGGCGGCGCCGAGCACTTCCTCGCCTATCCGGCCACCGGCACCGACCGCATCGACCGCGGCACGGTGGTGATGGTGGTGGAGTACCAGCCGCCGCGAACCGTCTACGTCCAGGCTGCATACGACAGTTGAGCCTGCTCCTTCGCAGGTGAGAGCCGTCTGCGTCAAGGTTGCGGCAAGGATGCGTCAACCCCTGTACCTGCGTGGCGCACAGGCGCACACTCCCATTCGTTCGGTGCCGAAAGGGCACCATCCAAAGGGGGCGTATGCCGATGGTTGTCGGCGTCGTTGCGGGGGTGGCGGTAGCCGCCGTCCTCGTTCTGATCGGTCTGTTCAAGATGATGTGGCGGGTCGCCGAGCCCAACGAGGCGCTGGTCATCTCCGGTTCCAAGCACCGCACCGAGGGCCTCGAGGAGGGCATGGGCTTTCGGATCGTCACCGGGCGGGGCACGCTGGTGCTGCCCGGGGTGCAGGCGGTGCGCAAGCTGTCGCTCGACCTGAACGAGACCGAGTTGCAGGTGGACTGCGTGACGCACCAGGGCATTCCGCTGAAGGTGCGGGGCGTGGTCATCTTCAAGGTGGGCGACGACTTCGTGTCGATCGCCAACGCGGCCCGCCGTTTCCTCGACCAGCAGAAGCTGATGTCGGAGCGGGTGCACAACGTCTTCGCCGGTCATCTGCGGTCCATCGTGGGCGGGTTGACGGTGGAGGACATGATCCGCGACCGGGACAAGCTCACCGGGCAGACCCGGGCGGCCTGCGGTACCGAGATGGAGAAGCTCGGGCTCATCGTCGACTCGCTGCAGATCCACGAGATCGAGGACCCCACCGGGTACATCCAGAACCTGGCCATGCCGCACGCGGCGGCCGTGCAGCGGGACGCGCGGATCGCGCAGGCCGAGGCGAACCGTCTCGCCACCGAGGCGGAGCAGCAGAGTTACGCGCGGATGGCCGAGGCGACCCGGGACAGCGAGATCCTCCAGGCCGGCTACCAGGCCGAGCGCGACAAGGCGGGGGCCAAGGCCCGGCAGGCCGGTCCGCTCGCCGACGCGGCCGCCCGGCAGGAGGTCGTCGTCCAGGAGACGCGGGTCGCCGAACTGGAGGCGCACCGGCGCGAGCAGCAGCTCCAGGCCGACGTCCGCAAGCCCGCCGACGCGCAGGCCTACGAGAAGCGCACGCTGGCCGAGGCCGAGCGGGACGCGCGGATCTCGGCGGCGCAGGCCAAGGCGAAGGAGACGGAGCTGGCGGCCGCGGCCGAGGCGACCCGCGTCAAGACGGCCGCGGGCGCGGAGGCCGAGGCGACCAAGACCCGCGGCACGGCCACGGCGGCCGCGACCCGGGCCACCGGAGAGGCCGAGGCCGCCGCCGCGCAGGCACGGGGTCTCGCGGACGCCGAGGCGACCAAGGCCAAGGGACTCGCGGAGGCGGAGGCCATCAAGGCCCGTGCGGCCGCGCTGGCCGAGAACCAGGAGGCCGTGGTCGCGCAGCAACTCGCCGAGAACTGGCCGGAGATCGTCCGGGCCGGAGCGTCCGCCTTCGGCAGCGTCGACAACATGGTGCTGCTCAACGGTGCCGACGGGATGGCGGACATGTTCGCCAAGGCGCTCACCATGGGCGGTACGGGACTGGGGCTGGCCCGGCAGCTGCTGGCTTCGATGAACCAGAACGGGCAGGTCCCGAAGGAGGGTTCCCCGCTCAACGGGCTCGCCCAGAAGGTGCCGATGGACGAGAAGTGACCCGGCGGAATCGCTTGCGGGGGCAGCCTCTAGGGTGCCCCCGTGAGCATCTCCACCGACGAGAACGTCCCGGGCCGCCAAGGCCCCTCCGCCACCACCGAGGCCGATCCCCGCAAGGTCGGCAAGGTGCGCACCGAGTACTCCCCCGCGCACGACGGCGACCCCGACCCCGGGGAGATCGTCTGGACCTGGGTGCCCTTCGAGGAGAACGACGGGCGGGGCAAGGACCGGCCGGTGCTCGTGGTGGCCCGGGAGGCCGGCGGGACGTTCCTCGCGGTGCAGCTGTCGAGCAAGCGGCACGACGCCGGGTGGGCGAAAGGGGGAAGAGGTGACCGTGAGTGGGTCGCCATCGGCAGCGGGCCGTGGGACCGGGCGGGGCGCGACTCCTGGGTCGACGTGGACCGCATCCTCCGCCTGCACGAGCAGGGCATGCGCCGGGAGGCGTGCGCCCTGGACCGCGGGCGGTTCAACCTGGTCAGGCACCGGCTGCACGAGCGCTACGGCTGGACCTGAGCGCTACCGCAGGAGCCGACCCTAGGGGAACGCCCGTACGAATGCGGCTCGCACCGGGCTGTCGGGCGTACGGTCCAGGATGCCGAACACCACTTGCTCGAAGGCCCCGGCGAACCGCCCGCCGGGCGCGAGCAGCCCCCGGAACGCGCCCGCCACCTGCGCCGGGTCGTTCTGGAACACCCCGCAGCCCCAGGCACCGAGCACCAGTCGCCGGTACCCATGCGCCACGGCCGTCTCCAGCACCCGCTCCGCCCGGCTCGCAAGGGCGCCCGGCAGCTCGGCCGTGCGCTGCGGGGCCGTACGCCGGATGACGCCCGCGTTCGGTGCGGCGGCGGTCAGGAAACCGGCGGTGTACGGAGCCTCGAGCAGTCGGCCGCGGTCGTCGCGGAAGACGGGCACGCCGGGTGAGTGGATGACTCGGTCGGTGTAGAACGGGTCGCGGTGGGCGCGGTGGTGGTCGTAGAACGCGCGGGCGCCGAGCAGGCTGGTGTACAGCGCCGAGGCGCGGCACAGGGCTTCCTCCTGGGCCTGGGCGCCGTTCAGAAAGCCGCCGCCCGGGTTGCGGGCCGAGGCGAAGTTCAGTACGGCCGTCCCGGCGCCGAGGCGACGGGCGGCCTCCAGGCTGCTCTCGCCGGTGACCTCGAAGAACGTCTCCCGCTGGGGGATCCGCGGCACCGGCACCGGGTCCGGCCCGTACATCAGGGTGCCGTCCCGCGCCGCCTCGATCGCCGCCGCGAGGGACACCTCGCGGCCGTCCGGCGCGCGGTACCTCCCCGCCGCCACGATCTCCTCCGTCTGCTGCGCGATGCCGCGCAGGCGCGCGCTCATGGCGCCACCCCCGTGCGCGCCATGACCGTGCGACCGCGTCGGCTGCACGCGATCTCCCCCGCCGTGCTCATGCACGCATCCTGAGCGATGCTGGTCGTGCGGTGCAACAGAATTCCCGGGCGCCGACAGCCGACCGAGAACGAGCGGGAAAGCCCCCGCAAACGCCCGGAGAGCAAAGATTACGCACCCGGAACGTGCCGGTACGCGCCCTTGTGCGAAGCGACGTGAGGGTCTTGGGTGGGACGAGTGTGCCGGCCCGCCCACAAGATCCGGGCCGGGCGGCATCGTGGACTCTCAGGAGGATCCAAGACATGTCAGATTCGGTGAGCGACTGTACGGAGCAGCCGCGCTCCGCAGTCACCGAAGCCGAGGTGGAGGCCCTCGTCAGGGGCATCTGCTTCAAGACCGGCCCGCCCCGCACCCTCGGGGTCGAAGTGGAATGGCTCGTCCACGAGCTGCACAGCCCGCAGCTCCCCGTGACACCCGAACGACTCGAAGCGGCCTACGCCGCAGTACGGACCGTGCCCCTGAGGTCGGCGCTCACCGTCGAACCCGGCGGTCAGCTGGAGCTGAGCTCCCCGCCCGCCGCCTCGCTGATGGAGTGCATCGGTACCGTCTCCGCCGACCTCGACGCCGCCCGCGCGGTGCTGCGCGAGCACAGCCTAGGTCTGGTCGGCATGGGCAACGATCCCTGGCACTCGCCCCGCCGTTTCCTGCGCCAGCCGCGCTATGACGCCATGGAGGCGTACCTGGACCGGGCGGGCCCGGCCGGCCGCGCCATGATGTGCACCTCGGCCTCCGTGCAGGTGTGCCTGGACTCCGGATACGAGGAGCCCGGCCCGCTCGGGCACGGACGGCGCTGGTGGCTGGCACACCAGCTGGGCGCGGTCCTGGTCGCCGCCTTCGCCAACTCCCCGCTGGCCGGGAACGAACCCACGGGCTGGCTCTCCACCCGGCAGCTGCTGTGGATGGAGATCGGCCCGGGCCGCGCGGGCGCCCCTCCGCTGGACGGCGACCCGCGGGTCGCCTGGGCGCGGCACGTCCTGGACGCGCCGGTGATGTGCGTACGCCAGGACGGCGGCCCATGGGACGTCCCGGACGGGCTGACGTTCCGGGAGTGGACCAGGTCGGGAGCGCCGAGGCCACCGACGCAGGAAGACCTCGACTATCACCTGACGACACTGTTCCCGCCGGTCAGACCGCGGGGCCATCTGGAACTGCGCATGATCGACGCGCAGCCGGGCGAGGACGGCTGGATCGTGCCGCTCGCCGTGGCCACGGCGCTCTTCGACGACCCCGAGGCCGCCGAGACCGCCTACCGCGCGGTGAAGCCGCTCGCCGAGCGCGGCATGTCGCTGCCCGCTCCGCACAATCCGCTGTGGCTCGACGCGGCCCGCTCGGGCCTCGCCGACCCGGAGTTGCAGGAGGTGGCGGACACCTGCTTCGCGGCAGCGCAGGAGGCCCTGCCCCGTTTGGGGGCCACCACCGAGGTCACGGACGCCGTCGCGGCGTACCGGGACCGCTATGTCAGCCAGGGCCGCTGCCCCGCCGACGACCTGCTGGACGAGCTCTACGGCACGGACCGCACCCTGCACGGGAAGGACGACCGGACATGACCGACCCCGCCCACGACGCCGACACGCTCCGCGAGCGGGCACTGACCACCCTCACCACCGCCCGTGCCCGGACGACCCTGCTGACCTCCTGCGTCGAGGACCCCGATCTCACCGCCCAGCACTCACCGCTGATGTCCCCGCTGGTCTGGGACCTCGCGCACATCGGCAACCAGGAGGAGCAGTGGCTGCTCCGGACGGTCGCCGGCCGGGAGGCGATGCGGCCCGAGATCGACGGCATCTACGACGCCTTCGAGCACCCCCGCGCCGCCCGCCCCACCCTGCCGCTGCTGCCGCCGACCGAGGCCCGTCACTACGCGTCCGAGGTGCGCGGGCGGGTCCTGGACCTGCTGGAGCGCACCGCGTTCCACGGGACGCGGCTGACCGAGGCGGCATTCGCCTTCGGGATGATCGCGCAGCACGAACAGCAGCACGACGAGACGATGCTGATCACCCATCAGCTCCGCAAGGGCCCGCAGGCCCTGACCGCCCCCGACCCGGAACCGGCACCCTTGCTGACGGGCCCGTCCGAAGTCCTGGTCCCCGGTGGCCCGTTCACGATGGGCACCTCGACCGAGCCGTGGGCGCTGGACAACGAACGCCCGGCCCACCGGCGCGAGGTGCCGCCGTTCCACATCGACACCACGCCGGTGACGAACGCCGCCTACAAGGCGTTCATCGAGGACGGCGGCTACGACGACGACCGCTGGTGGACGCCGGAGGGCTGGGCGCACATCCGCGGGAACTCGATCCACGCCCCGCTGTTCTGGCGCCGGGACGGCAAGCAGTGGCTCCGCCGCCGCTTCGGCGTCACCGAGGTGGTACCGCCGGACGAGCCCGTCCTGCACGTGTGCTGGTACGAGGCGGACGCCTACGCCCGCTGGGCCGGGCGCCGGCTGCCCACCGAGGCCGAGTGGGAGAAGGCCGCCCGCCACGACCCCGCCGGGGACCGCTCGATGCGCTACCCGTGGGGCGACGACGATCCCGGACCGGAGCACGCCAACCTCGGCCAGCGGCATCTGCGCCCGGCGCCCGCCGGCAGCTACCCGGAGGGCGAATCACCTCTCGGCGTGAGGCAGTTGATAGGTGACGTGTGGGAGTGGACGGCGAGCGACTTCCTGCCGTACCCGGGTTTCCAGGCGTTCCCGTACAAGGAGTACTCGGAGGTGTTCTTCGGGCCGGAGTACAAGGTGCTGCGCGGCGGTGCGTTCGCCGTGGACGCGGTGGCCTGCCGGGGCACCTTCCGCAACTGGGACTATCCGATACGTCGGCAGATCTTCTCCGGGTTCCGCACGGCCCGGTCCACGGGGGATGCCTGATGTGCCGTCACCTGGCTTATCTGGGCCCCGAGGAACCGCTCGGCAGACTCCTAGTCGAGCCGCCGCACGGCCTGTACCGCCAGTCGTGGGCGCCTCGGCGGCAGCGGTACGGGACCGTCAACGCCGATGGTTTCGGGGTCGGTTGGTATGCCGAGGGGGACCCGGTGCCGGCGCGGTACCGCCGGGCCGGGCCCATCTGGGCGGATCCGTCCTTCGCCGATCTGGCACGGGTCGTACGCAGCGGCGCGCTGCTGGCCGCCGTACGGGACGCGACGCTGCCGGGCGCCGATCAGGAGGCCGCGGCGGCGCCGTTCGCCGGCGGTCCCTGGCTGTTCAGCCACAACGGCGCGGTGAAGGGCTGGCCGGGCTCGCTCGCGCCGCTCGTCCCGACCCTGCCCGCGGTGGACGTGCTGTCGATGGAGGCCCGCAACGACTCGGCGCTCGTGTGGGCGCTGGTCCTCGCGCGCCTGCGCGGCGGCGACGAGGAGGGACAGGCGCTGGCCGACACGGTCCTGGAGGTCGCCGAGGCGGCCCCCGGTTCCCGGCTCAACCTGCTGCTCACCAACGGCGAGACCATCACCGCGACCGCCTGGGGCGACACCCTCTTTTACCTCACCCGGCCCGGCGGCGGCACCGTCGTGGCCTCCGAGCCGTACGACGACGATCCGCACTGGCAGGAGGTCCCCGACCGGACCCTCCTCGCGGCGAGCCGCACCGACGTGCTGCTCACCCCGCTCAAGGACCCGAGCGACCCTCTGCAACCCTCCGCACCACCGAAGGAGCCCCGCACGTGAGTCCGTTCCTTCTCACTCGCACCCTGCCCGAGGACGCCACCGACGCCGCACTGCGCGCCGACGTCCTCAAAGGCCTGACGAGCACGCCCAAGACGCTGCCGCCGAAGTGGTTCTACGACGCGCAGGGCAGCGAACTGTTCGAGAAGATCACCGAGTTGCCCGAGTACTACCCGACGCGCGCCGAGCGGGAGATCCTCGTCGCCCGGGCCGGTGAGATCGCCGCGGCCACCGGCGCCCGCACACTGGTCGAACTGGGCTCCGGTTCCTCGGAGAAGACGCGGTACCTGATCGACGCGCTGACTGGGCTGCACACGTACGTCCCCGTCGACGTCAGCGAGAGCGCGCTCACGCAGGCCGGGCAGGCGCTCGTCGAGGAGCGGCCGGAGCTCGACGTGCACGCACTGATCGCCGACTTCACCGGCGGGCTGACGCTGCCGGACACACCGGGGCCCCGGCTGGTGGCGTTCCTCGGCGGCACGGTCGGCAACCTGCTGCCGGCCGAGCGGGCCGCGTTCCTCGCCTCGGTGCGGTCCCTTCTCTCCCCCGGTGACGCGCTGCTGCTCGGCACGGATCTGGTCAAGGACGAGAGGGTCCTGGTCGAGGCGTACGACGACGCGGCCGGAGTGACGGCCGCGTTCAACAAGAACGTCCTGGCGGTGATCGACCGCGAGTTGGGCGCCGACTTCGATCCGGCCGCGTTCGACCACGTCGCCGTGTGGGACGCGGACCACGAGTGGATCGAGATGCGGCTGCGCTCGCGTACCGCGCAGACGGTGAAGGTGCCCGCGCTGGGCCTCGCCGTCGACTTCGCGGCGGGCGAGGACATGCGCACCGAGGTGTCGGCGAAGTTCCGGAGGGACGGTGTCCGCGCGGAACTCTCGGATGCCGGACTGGAGCTGGCGCACTGGTGGACGGACGGCGAAGGTCGCTTCGCGCTGTCACTGAGCGTGGCGCGGTGACGGACGGCTCGCGCGATGCCCCGCCTTGGGGCACCGTGGAGTGACGCGTGTGAGAGGAGCACCCACATGTCGAACCACACCTACCGGGTCACGGATATCGTCGGCACCTCGCCGGAGGGCGTGGACCAGGCCATCCGCAACGGCATCGAGCGTGCCTCGCAGACCCTGCGCAACCTGGACTGGTTCGAGGTGACCGAGGTGCGCGGCCAGCTCGACAACGGGCAGATCGCGCACTGGCAGGTGACCATGAAGGTCGGCTTCCGCCTGGACGAGGCCGGGTAGCGGGCCCGGTCCGCTCCTCAGGTCCGCCCCTCCCGCTCCTGCGCCACCTTCAGCGCCGCGGACGGGGCGGACCAACGTGCCCGTACGACGGTGAATCCGGCCCGTTCGGCGTCCTCGCAGACCAGCTCGTCGTCGTCCACCAGGACCCGGATCTCGTGGGTCCGGGCGAGGCCGCGCAGGATCTCCAGCTTGGTGCGCCGGGCGGGCCGCCGGTCGTCGTTGCGCCGCATGTACACGCGTCCCTCGGGCAGCCCGTGCGCGGCGAGCCACTCGAGCGTGTCGCGCCGGCAGCGCTCGGGCCGCCCGGTCAGATAGCGCACCTCGCACTCCTTCGCGCTCTCCCGCACCAGAGCGATGCCCTCCGCGAGGGGCGGATCGTCCGGGGCGGCGCCGAAGAAGCCGTCCCAGTCACGCGGCTTGCGCTCCAGGAAGTGCTGCCGGTGCGCCGTGTCGGCGAGGGTGTTGTCCAGGTCGAAGACGGCGAGGGGGCGGTCGTTGCTGTCGGTCACGCCGCTCATCCTATGGATGGAGCCAGTCCGACCGGGCAAGTTCGGGCGGGCAGCACGCTCGCCCTGCGCCTGACCCGGCTGCAACGCCCGGCGCGGCTCGAACTCCCGCGCGCTGTCCGTGCGTTCCCCGGTCAGGGCAGGGTCCACCACCGGACCGTGACGAGGTAGAAGACGACAGCCCAGAAGGCCATGGCCGCAGCGACGACTCCGAGGCCGCGGAGGTTGGATCTTGCCGACGCTTCCTTCGAGGGCAGCCGCAGCCAGCGCCCGAGCAGTGGATTCACGTAGTAGGGCATGGTCAGGAAGCTCATGATGAAACTCGACAGCAGGTTGCCCACGAGCAGGCCGATCCAGAGCGGCATGTGCAGTGGCGACAGAGCGAGCGTCAGCAGCACGACGGTCGGGTACAGGCCGACCCAGATGGCCAGGGAGGTCCTCGTCTCGGAGGGTGGCGGCGGTGTCTCCTTGCCGTTTCCCTGGAAGGCGAACCAGCTGCCGAACGAGTTGTCGATCGTGTGCAGCTTGAAGTCGCTGAACTTCTCGCCCTCGGCCAGGACCTCCTGGCGTTGGGGCGACGTCAGCCAGGCGTCGAGGTGCTCGGCGCTGTCGTAGCGGTACAGCGTGGTCCATTCCTCCTGAAGCCCCTCGATGGGGCGGAAGAGCTCAGTCCCGCGAAACCCCTCGAACTTGCTCTCCTCCTGGATCATGTGATGCTGCCAGTCCAGGAAGTCGTCGACCTGGTTCGGGGGGACGCGGTGGGTGACCACCACGGTGACCAGCGGATCCAGGGACTGGGTGCCGCTACTGACCACCTGCTGGGTCGCCGGACCGTCGAAGTACTTGGCGCCGGCGTCGAGATAGGTCTGCCTGGTCCCGCTGTTGATCCACGCCTGCAGATGCGCCACCGAGTCGAACCGGTACACGACGACCCAATCGGGTTGCACAGGTGTCGGCGGGGAGATCTCGGCGCCGAGGAAACCGGGGTAGTAGGCGGCTGCGGCGTTGAGGTCCTCCTGCCACGACTCGTACTCCCGTTCCAAGTCGGGCAGGACCTTCTGACCGATGATCGCCGTCGCTGCGGCGGCTACGTTCTTCTCGGTGTTCATGGCGCTCACCCTGTCGACACCGACTGCTCCGCAGGGAGTCGGCCGTAAATGCGTTCCGGAGTCAGCGGCAGGGCCCGGTAGCGGACCCCCGTGGCGTCATGCACCGCGTTCGCCAGCGCGGGGGCCACCGGGTTGATACAGCACTCCGCCATCCCCTTCGCCCGCATGGGCCCCACCGAATCCGTCGAGCCCACCAGGAGGACCTCGGTGCGCGGGATGTCGGCGAAGGTGGGGATGCGGTAGTTCCGAAGGTTCGGGTTGACCATGACGCCGGTGTCGTCGAGGTGATGGTTCTCGGTCAGCGCGAAGCCGATTCCCTGGGCGACACCGCCCTCTATCTGTCCCCGGACCTGCGCCGGATTGATGATCACCCCGGCATCCGCAGCATGCACGCTGTGCAGGATCCGTATCTCACCCGTCACGCGATGCACGGCCACCCGGAACCCCTGTGTATTGGAGGTGACGCTCCGGGGCGAGCCGTACGCCTTGCGTGCGGCGGTGAAACGGATTCCACGTGTCCGGGCCAGCGCGACGAGTTCGGCCAGCGACACCCGCCGGTCCTCGCAGACGACACCGTCGTCGTCCATCGTGCACATCACGACGTGTACGCCCGTGTGCGCTGCGGCGAAGTGCAGGATGCGGTCGCGCACGGCATTTGCCGCCCGCAGGACCGCGTTGCCCGCCACGAAGAGGCCCGCGCTCGCGAAGGCGCCGGTGTCGAATCCCGTGCGGTCGGTGTCGGACTGCACCAGACGGATCCGCGAGGGCGTCGTGCCCAGCTGATCGGCAGCGATCTGGACATGGGCCGTCGAGGTCCCCTCCCCGAACTCGCAGGTTCCGACGGCCAGTTCGTAGACGAGATCGTCGCCGAGGGTGACCCAGGCCTCGGAGAGGTGTTCGGTCGGGGGCGCGGTCTCGTGCAGTGAACTCGCCACGCCCGCTCCGACGAGCCACTCGGGGCCGGGAGACGGCCGGTCGACCGTACGGGCCAGAGCGTCGTCGATCAGGTCCATGCACTTGGCGAGTCCGTCCTCGGTGAAGATCACGTCGTCGGGGCCGTCGTGCAGGGCGGCCAGGGGCTCACCCGGCCGCACGATGTTGCGCCGTCGTAGTTCCAGCGGGTCGATGTGAAGGGCGCGGGCCAGTTCGTCCATCGCCGACTCCACGGCGAACGCCGGCTGCGTCATCCCGTAGCCTCGCAGCGCTCCGCTCGGCACGGTGTTCGTGTAGACGGAGCACGCGTCGTACTTCTTGTTGGGGCAGCGGTAGATCATGACGGCGGCTCCGCCCGCGTACAGCGTCTCGCCGCCGTGATTGCCGTAGGCGCCGGTGTTCGACAGGTTGCGCACCTGGACGGCGGTGAGCGTCCCGTCGGCCTTCGCGCCGAGTTTGACCGTCAGGGTCATCGGATGCCGCGGCGAGGCGGTGGTGAACTCCTCCTCACGGGAGTACTCGAGACAGGTGGGCCGCCCGGTGTCCAGAGTGGCCAGCGCGACCAGGTCCTCCGCGATCACCTCCTGCTTGCCGCCGAATCCGCCGCCGACGCGCTTGCAGAACACCCTCAGCTGGTCCGGGCGCAGCGCGAACAGGTACTCCAGCTTCACCTTCGCGATCGACGGTGACTGCGAACTGGTGCGGATGTTCAGCCGGCCGTCCTCCATCCAGGCGAGGGAACCGTGCGTCTCCAGATGCGCGTGCTGCACCCGCGGTGAGAAGTAGGTGCCTTCGTGGATCACGTCGGCCGCGGCGAATCCCGCCTCGACGTCGCCGATGTGCGAGTGGAGTTCGAGCAGGATGTTGCGGGCGGGATCGCGGACGAACGGATCGTGCGAGCCGTGCAGTTGGGGTGCGCCGTCGGCCATCGCCGCCTCGGGGTCGAACACCGCCGGCAGCACCTCGTAGTCGACCGTGAGGCGCCGGCAGCCCTCCTCGGCCGCCCCGACCGTGTCAGCCAGGACCGCGGCGACGCGCTGGCCGGCGAAGCGGACCGTGTCGTCGAGGATGTACGTGTCGTCCGGGTCGACCAGGTGGTCGGTGTGGATCGCCGTGGTGAAGCGTCTGCTGGGCACGTCTTCCCAGGTGTAGACCCGGTGTACGCCGGGCACCGCGAGGGCGGCGCTCTTGTCGATCGAGAGGATCCGGGCGTGCGCGTGGGGTGAGTGGAGCACCTTGAGGTGCAGCAGGCCGTCGATCCGTGTGTCCATGGTGAACTCGGCGTGGCCCGTCACCACGTCGTGCCCCGCGGGCGCGCCGACGCTCGTACCGACGGCCTTGCCCGGTGCCGCCGTCTCCACCGCGCCGACACCCTGCACGGCGTCCTCGATCGCCCGGTATCCGGTGCAGCGGCAGAGGTTGCCCTTCAACGCCCTTGGCAGGTCCGCCTTCTGCTCCTCGGTGAAGGTCGCCGATGTCATGATCATCCCTGCGGTGCAGAAACCACACTGGAATCCCGGAGCGTCCTCGAACTGCCGCTGCATGGGATGCGGGGCGCCGGGCCGTCCAAGGCCCTCGATCGTGGTCACTTCACGGCCGTCCGCGCGAAACGCGGGGGTGATGCAACTGTGTACCGGTGTACCGTCCAGCCACACCGTACAGGCGCCGCAGTCGCCGGCATCGCACCCCTTTTTGACGCCGAAGTGGCCGAGTTCGCGCAGGAAGGTGCGCAGGCACTGGCCGGGGGCGGGTTCCCGGTCGAATTCCTGGCGGTTCACGGTGTAGCTCATGTCAGGTCCCCAGCCGTGAGTTCGCGGCAGATCTCTTCGGCGAAGTGCCGCGTCAGATGCCGACGGTGGTCGGGGGTTCCGTTGGGATCGGCGTACCAGACATCGGCGGGCACGGCGTCGATGCTCCGGCGCAGGGTTCGGACGTCGGGCGGGGAGTCGAAGGCGATGCGAATCGGCCGCGTTGTACCGGCTGTGACGGTGAGCACCAGGTCGGCCGCTCCCCGCCGCTGCGTGCCGACGAGGAACACCGTCGAACGGCCGAGCCGGGTCAGCGTGAAGCGACGGTGCGCGGTGCGTTTGCGCAGCGCGTGCTCCGGAACGGTGATGCGCCGAAGGAGCTCCCCGGGGGCGAGAACGTTGTGGTGGTCGCCCGTGACGAAATCGAGGGAGTCGACGAAGCGCACGGAGCCATCGGGCGCCCACAGTTCGTACTGCGCCTCCAACGCGACCGTCGACGTGATCATCGGGCCGGCGGGCAAGGACATGCAGATGTTCCCGCCGACGGTCGCCGCGTTCCAGACCTTGAACGAGGACAGGAATGCCTCACAGCTCTTCCGGAAAAGAGTTCCGGCAGCCCGCCAGCGCTCCGGCCATGAGAAGGCGTACAGGTCGCGAATAGTGCATGTGGCGCTGATTTCCAGGCCCTTGTCCGTCGGGACGAGGGGCTCCCAACGCAACGCCGTCAGGTCGATCAGCCGTCGCAGGTCCGGCTGCTCCGTGGAATACAGCCATGTTCCACCTGCGAGCCAGGCGTCACCCTCGTGCCAGTCCAGGCCTGGTTGCTCGGACGGTCGCCTGATTACTCCGGTGATGGTGTTGAGGTCCATGAGACCGACCTACGGGAGAACGGACATGCGGGAAGGCATGTCCCCAGGCACTGTTGGGGTAGTTCCTGCCGATCGAGCAGGTGTTGGCCGCCATCCCGCTCCGTCAGGGGCGGCTGAGCCGCGAGGGACCGGCGGACCCAGAAGCCTTTATCAGAGTTTATCGCAGTATGTGAACGAGAGCCCGGCGGGACCAGCGAGTACGGAAGGGGCCTGCGGCCACACAGAGGGGCTCGTCACGCGTGGGTGTTCGCCTGCGACCGGGGCACGGTGATGCAGCGCTATGTGTCCGGGACCGCGCCCGGCCCCGGTGTGTCGCTCTTCATCGCGGCGGACGCGCTCGTGATGGCCGACGTGTGGCGCCCCGGGCATCTCGGCTCGCAATTCCCCGTCCAGCCCCGGGTGCTGGCGGCGCTCGCCCTCGTCGTCATGGCGTGGGCCTGCGTGTCCTTCGCGGTCACCTTCCAGGCCGACAACCGGCTGGAGAACGAAGAGGGTCTGGACTTTCCCGGCGAACGGTCCGCCGCGTCTTCACCACCATGACGGTGGCGAGTCTGGTGGTTGCGGCAGATCCAGCGGACGTCGGTCTTGTTGCCGTTCTCCTGCGGGCGGCCCGGTCCTGCTGGTCCCGTTCTCGCCCATCGTCTCCTCCCGCCCGGGTCGTTCCACCCGGAGTCCATCTTCGCCTGGTTCCCCCTGCAGATCCCGGGCATCGTCTCCATCCCGGCGGGCTTCCTCCTCGGCCGGCTCGGCACGGTGCTCAGCACCGCCGGCAGCCCCCCCACCCCCCTCCCATGCTAATGGGAACCATTTTCATGTAACCTGCGTGTTCACCCACCGAGGAGGTCCGACATGGCCGTTCCCAAGCGGAAGATGTCCCGCAGCAACACCCGCCACCGCCGCGCCCGATGGAAGGCGCGCACGCCGCGGCTGGTGCTCGTCACCATCGACGGCGCAAGCCACCTCGTGCCGCAGCACCTGGTCACGGCGTACGAGCGTGGATTGCTGCGCCCCGAGAGCTGACCGGGCACGGAGGAGCCCGCCTATTCTGGAGAGGGACCGGTCCTGCTCGCAGAGCGCGAGAAGGGAGCCGCGGGTGACCGAGCGGACGATCGACAGGGCGGCCGCGGACACCTTGCGGCGAGCCAGGGACGCCGCCGCGCGTGAGGCGTGGGCCGTGGCGTACGGGCTGCTGAGCGGCCTGGATCCCGCGTGTTTCACCCCCGACGACTGCGCCGCCTTCGCCGACGCCGCATGGTGGACGAGCCGGGTCGATGAGTCGGTCGTCCAGCGGACGCGGGCCTACTCCGGGTATGTCGCGGCGGGCGCGGCCCGGCAGGCCGGGCACTCGGCCTGGCTGCTCTTCTACGAGCATCAGCTGGCGGGACGCAGCACTGTGGCCGCCGGCTGGCTGCGCCGAGCCCGGCGACATCTGCACGACGAGCCGGAGTGCGTCGAGCAGTGCTACCTCGCGTGGGTCGACGCCGAGGGCGCCCAGCGGCGCGGCGCGTTCGACGAGGCCATGGCCGCGGCCCGGCGGATGGCCTCGATCGCGCGCCGCGGCGGCAGCCCGGATCTGCTCGCCATGGGCGTCCAGGCACAGGCGGGTGTGCTGGTGGCGCAGGGGCGCGTCAGCGAGGGACTCGATCTCCTGGACGAGGCGATGTGCTCGGCCATGGCCGGTGAACTCAGCTCCTTCTTCACCGGGTGGGTCTACTGCCTGGGCCTTCAGCAGTCCATGGCCTGCGTCGATCTGGAACGCGCCGCCGAATGGACCGATGCGGCCATGCGGTGGTGCGCGGCGATGCCGGCCGAGAACAACTTCCGCGGACTGTGCCGGGTGCACCGGGTGGAGGTCCTGGAGCTGCGGGGCAGCTGGGAGGAGGCAATGCCCGAGGCCGAGCGGACCTGCGAGGAACTGCTGCCGCACGAGCGGCGGATGGCGGCCGAGGCCGTCTACCTGGTCGGCCAGATCCAGCGGCGGCGCGGGGAACTCCCGGCGGCCGAGCAGTCGTACGACCGCTCTCACGAACTCGGCCGCGACCCACAGCCCGGCCTCGCCCTGCTGCGGCTGGCCCAGGGGAAGGCCGACGCCTCCGCCACCGGCCTGCGGCTCGCCCTCGCGAAGGGAGCCGAGGCCGGCGGTCTCGAACGCTGCAGGCTGCTCGCGGCGCAGGTGGAGGTGTGCCTGGCGCTGTACCGGACGGACGAGGCACGCGCAGCTGCCGAGGAGCTTCGCTCCCTGGCGCGGGACTGGGAGCGACGGTGCGGCTCGGAGACGACTCTGCTGCACGCGAGCGCCGCCACCGCCTCCGGCGCGGTGGCCTTCGCCGCCCGTGACCTCGACCGGGCGCTGCCCGAACTGCGCCGGGCGCTGACGCTCTGGCTGGAGCTGCGGGTGCCGTACGAGACGGCCCAGGTGCGGACGACCCTGGCCGCCGCCGACCGGGCCGCCGGGGACGACGAGGGTGCCCGCATGGAGCTGCGGGCAGCCGAGCAGGTGTTCCGGCGGCTCGGCGCCGTACCGGACGCGCTCCGGGCGGCCGCTCTGCTCGCCGATGTGCGCCCGGGGCGACCCGGTGGGCTCACCGAGCGGGAGATCCAGGTGCTGCGGCTGGTCGCGGCGGGCCGGACGAACCGGGCCGTCGCGGCTGAGCTGGTGATCAGCGAGCACACCGTCGCCCGGCACCTGAACAACATCTTCGCCAAACTCCAGGTGTCCTCGCGGGCCGCGGCGACGGGATACGCGTACCGGCACGGTCTCGCGTGACGCGGATGGGCCGTTCCGCCCATGCCCTGCTCCCCCCTGGATGGGCGATTCCGGCGATGAGCACGTCCCCTCCACCCGCGTACACCGGTGGTGTATCCCCCTCCTCCCGGCACCCGAACGGAGAGCGGCGGCCATGTCCACCTTCACAGCGACCCTCGACCACCGGCTGACGGACCGGCTGCGCGGCGACGTCGTCGAGCCCGGTGACCCGGCCTACGACGAGGCCCGCAAGGTCTACAACGCCATGCACGACAAGCGGCCGGCCGTCATCGTGCGGGCCGTCGATGCGGGCGACGTCGTCGCCACGGTGAACTTCGCCCGCGAGCAGGGCCTGCCGCTCGCCGTGCGCGGCGGCAGCCACAGCGTCCCCGGCCACGGCACATGTGACGGCGGGGTCGTCCTCGACCTGGGCCGGATGCGCGGTATCCGTGTCGATCCCGGCGCCCGCACGGCGTGGGTGGAGGGTGGCTGCACCTGGGCGGACGTCAATCACGCCACGCACGCGTTCGGGCTGGCCACCACCGGCGGGGTCGTCTCCACGACCGGCGTCGGCGGCCTGACGACCGGCGGCGGCATGGGCCACCTGGCCCGGCGCTGCGGTCTGGCCTGCGACAACCTCGTCTCGGTTGACCTGGTGACGGCCGACGGGTCCTTCCTGACCTGCACGGGCGACCAGCACAGCGATCTGATGTGGGCGGTGCGCGGCGGTGGTGGCAACTTCGGCGTCGTCACGTCCTTCGCGTTCCGGCTGCACCCCGTCGCCTACATCCTCGGCGGGCCCACGTTCTTCCCTCTCGACGCCGAGGTGATCCGCCGGTACCGGGAACTGGTCGCCGAGGCGGACGAGCGGCTCGGAGCGGTCCTCGTCGTGGGGCTCGGACCACCGGTGCCGTTCCTGCCCGAGCGCTGGCACGGGCGGCCGCTGTGCGGTGTGGTCGCCTGCTGGAGCGGCCCGCCGGACGAGGACGACCGGATGCGGGACCGGGTCGCCGCGCTGGGACCCGTCCTGGGGCGGCACCTGGAGCGCATGCCCTATCCCGTGATCAACACCCTGTTCGACGAGCTGGTGCCCGCCGGGCTGTACCACTACTGGAAGGGCAGCTTCACCAAGGACCTGCCGGACGGCGCCGTCGACGCCCTCGTCGAGTACGGCGCCACCACGCCCTCGATCCAGAGCGTCACGGTCGTCTTCCCCATCGACGGGGCCTGCCACCGCGTCGCACCGGAGGAGACCGCCTTCTCCTACCGGGACGCCGACTACTCGATCGCGCTCAGCCCGACGCTCACCACCCGTGCGGAGTGCGAGGACCGCAAGGACTGGGTGCGCGCCTTCCACCGGGCGATGGAACCGCACTCCATGGGCGGCGGCTACGTGAACTTCATGGACGGCGACGACCAGGACCGCGTACGGGCCAACTACCGCGCGAACTACGACCGTCTCAGGGATCTGAAACGGCGCCACGACCCGGGCAACCTGTTCCGCCTGAACCACAACATCGCACCGTGAGGAATCCTGCGGGCTCTCAGGTGTTGAACCCGGTATGAGCTCCGTGATCGCCTCGACCCGCTTCTCCGTCCTCGACCGCTCCCGCACCCGCGAGGGCCACCCGACCGGAGAAGCGCTGCGTGACACCGTTCGGCTGGCGAGGGAGCTCGAGGAACTGGGCTACCACCGCGTCTGGGTCTCGGAGCACCACGGTGTGCCCGGGGTCGCCGGCTCGGCGCCGACCGTGCTGGCCGCCGCCGTCGCCGCCGCGACCCGTACGATCCGGGTCGGCACCGGCGGGGTGATGCTGCCCAACCACCAACCCCTGGTCGTGGCCGAGCAGTTCGGGGTGCTGGAGTCCCTCTTCCCCGGCCGTGTCGACATGGGACTCGGGCGATCGGTCGGCTTCACGGACGGCGTCCGCAAGGCGCTCGGACGGGACAAGGGGGACGCCGAGGACTTCGCGGCGCAGATCGGGGAGCTGCTCGACTGGTTCCGCGGTACCTCGCCGACCGGTGTGCACGCGCGGCCCGCGGAGGGCCTGACCGTGCCGCCCTTCGTGCTGGCGATGGGCGAGGGGGCGGACATCGCGGCCCGCACCGGGCTGCCCATGGTCATCGGGGATCTGCGGAACCGGGAGAAGATGCAGCGCGGGATCGATCACTATCGCGACCGCTTCCAGCCCTCCGCCTGGGCCGGTGAGCCGTACGTCGTCATCTCCGGCACGATCGCGGTGGCCGCCACGCCCGAGGAGGCCCGGCGGCTGCTCGTCCCGGAGGCCTGGGCGATGGCGTACTCGCGCACGCACGGCACCTTCCCGCCGCTGGCGCCCGCCGAACGCGTCGAGGCGTCGGCCATGACCGACAAGGAACGCGGCTTCTACGAGGGCGGCCTCGCCGGGCACATCGCGGGCACGGAGGAGCAGGTCGCGCACGAGCTGGAGACGGTGCTGAAGGAGACTCAGGCGCAGGAGGTGCTGGTCACGACCAGCACGTACGACCGCGAGGCGCTGGTGGACTCCTACCGGCGGCTCGCCCGGATCACCGCTGCGTGATCCGCGCGAGCCGCCGGCCGGGGCGTCAGTCCGTGTCGCGCGGGTCGAACGACTTGGTGTCGATCGTCAGCGGCTTCGGGAACGCGGTCGCCACCGAGTCCCACCGCGTGAACTTGAAGTTGGTGCCCTCCCGGTCCCCGTCGGCCGGCGCGGCCTCGCCGTCGTGGGTGACGAGCAGTCCCTTGGGGAACGAGCGGCCGAGCGGCACATTGACCACGGCGGCGCCGTCGGAGTGCTGCACCCCGTCGGTGGCGGCGCTGTCGGTGACGGTGAAGGAGCCGAGGTAGGCGTTGCGGCGCTGGCGCTCGTACACGGCGAAGGTGTTGTCGCCCTGGCTGGAGGCGAGCAGGTATCCCTTGCCGTCGGCGGCGTGGTAGATCGTGGCGCCCTCGGCGTCGGCGCTCAGGTGCTCACCGCCGAAGCCGGGGTCGTTGGCCGTGTCGACGACGCACTCCTCCTCCTCGGTGTCATACGTCCACGGAGTGCCGTACTCCCGCACCCGGTCGATCAGCTCGGGCCGGCCGAACTCCTCGCCGTCGAGGTCGACCCGCCACAGTCCGACGTCCTCCTGGGCGGCGTACAGGACGTGCTTCTCCTGGTCGACGACCATGCCCTCCACCTGCGCGCGATCGCCGGGGTCGGCGCAGGGCGTCCAGCTCCTGCCGTTCGGCAGCGTGAAGGAGCCGGGCAGGTCGAGGGTGTCCTCGGCCTTGTAGCCGACGCGGCCGCCCCGGTCCTCCAGCTGCAGCAGCCGTACCCGGGTCTCCGAACGGCGCGACACCACGACGTAGGCGTTGTCGTCGTCGCTGAAGGCGGCCAGCCCGTAGGCGGTGCGCTGGTCGTCGACCTCGGCCTCGCTCGCGGAGAAGACGGGCGCGGCGCCGGCCGCCGTCACGTCCTTCAGCGGGGACCTGCCCGCCGCCACCGCGGCCGGGTCGATGGCAAAGGCCCGGACGCGGTCCCGGCCGCGGTCGCTGACCACGGCCAGGTCGGTCTTCCTGCCGCCCAGTTCGAAGCCGTAGACGACGTCGACGTTGTTGAAGCGGCCGGGGGCTGCCTCCTCGCCGGGTGCCGCGGGCGCGGCGATGTGCTGGAGCCGCTTGCCGTCGAGGCCGTAGACGTCGAGGCCGGCCTCCTTGAGGGTGCTGATCACTAGGCTGCGGCCCGCGTCGCGGGGGTCGACCCAGACGGCCGGGTCGTCGGCGTCGGCGTTGCCGCCCGCCTCGTCGTCGTACACGACGGGGGTCTCCACGCGCGCGGAGACGGAGACCGGCTGCGGGGCGGACGCGCCCGTGACCATCAGCAGCGCGGCGGTGAGAGTGCTCAGAGCTGAGGCGCTCACGATACTCCTCGGTAGGAAGAGAGACTGGCGAGACGGTATGGGGGGCCGGTGTGGGCGAGCCGACGGCATCGTGAACAGCAGGTGGCTCATGCGGCCCACGCGCCCCGTTCGTTTAGAATTGCGGGGTTTGCCCACACCGTGGTGTGCCCCCACCGAGGTTTGCCCACGACATCGACACCCACCTTCCGGAGCCCTCACCCCATGCACTCCCCGCACGACCCCTACGTCCGCGTACGCGGCGCCCGTGAGCACAATCTCAGGGGCGTGGACGTCGACATCCCACGGGACGTGCTGGCCGTGTTCACCGGTGTGTCCGGGTCCGGGAAGTCGTCGCTCGCCTTCGGCACGATCTACGCGGAGGCCCAGCGCCGCTACTTCGAGTCGGTCGCGCCGTACGCACGCAGGCTGATCCACCAGGTCGGTGCGCCGAAGGTCGGTGAGATCACCGGGCTGCCACCCGCCGTGTCCCTCCAGCAACGCCGCTCGGCGCCGACATCCCGCTCCTCCGTCGGCACGGTCACGAACCTCTCCAACTCCCTGCGGATGCTGTACTCCCGGGCGGGCGACTACCCGCCGGGCGCCGAGCGGCTCGACTCGGACTCCTTCTCACCGAACACGGCGGCCGGGGCGTGCCCGGAGTGCCACGGGCTCGGGCAGGTGCACCGAACGACCGAGGAGTTGCTGGTCCCCGATCCGGGGTTGTCGATCCGGGAAGGCGCGATCGCGGCGTGGCCGGGTGCCTGGCAGGGCAAGAACCTGCGCGACATCCTCGACGCGCTCGGCCACGACGTCGACCGGCCCTGGCGCGAGCTGCCCGCCGAGGAGCGGGAGTGGATCCTGTTCACGCAGGAGCAGCCGGTGGTCACCGTGCACCCGGTGCGCGACGCCGACCGCATCCAACGCCCGTACCAGGGCACGTACATGAGCGCCCGCCGGTACGTCATGAAGACGTTCGCCGACTCCAAGAGCCCGACCCTCAGGACGAAGGCGGAGCGGTTCCTCGCCGCCGCGCCCTGCCCGGCGTGCGGCGGCAGCAGGCTGCGGCCCGAGGCGCTGGCGGTGACCTTCGCCGGCCGGACGATCGCCGATGTGGCCGCGCTGCCGCTCACGGAGCTGGCGGGGTTGTTGAAGGGCGGCTCCTCGGAGGCGGCCCGTGTCCTCACCGAGGACCTCAAGTCCCGTATCGGGCCCGTCGTCGAGCTCGGCCTCGGCTATCTGAGCCTCGACCGCGCCACGCCCACGCTCTCGGCGGGCGAACTGCAGCGCCTGCGGCTCGCGACGCAGCTGCGGTCCGGGCTGTTCGGTGTCGTGTACGTCCTCGACGAGCCGTCCGCGGGACTGCACCCGGCGGACACCGAGGCGCTGCTTACGGTGCTGGCGCGGCTGAAGGCGGGCGGGAACACGGTGTTCGTGGTCGAGCATCATCTCGACGTCATGCGCGGCGCCGACTGGCTGGTCGACGTGGGACCGCAGGCGGGTGAGCACGGCGGGCAGGTGCTGCACAGCGGGCCGGTGGCGGAGCTGGCGGCGGTCACGGAGTCGGCCACCGCGCGCTTCCTGTTCGACGGCTCGCCCGCCGCCGCTCGCCAAGTGCGGGCCCCGCGCGGCCAGTTGAAGGTGGGCCCGGTCACCCGGCACAATCTGCGCGGAGTGACCACCGAGTTCCCGCTCGGGGTGTTCACGGCCGTCACCGGCGTCTCGGGTTCGGGCAAGTCCACGCTCATCGGCGAGATCACCGAGGAGTCGGCGGGTGTCGGGCGGCTGGTCTCGGTCGACCAGAGGCCGATCGGCCGCACCCCGCGCTCCAACCTCGCCACCTACACCGGGCTCTTCGACGTGGTACGCAAGGTGTTCGCAGCCACCGACGAGGCGCGGGCCCGTGATTACGGCGTCGGGCGGTTCTCCTTCAATGTCGCGGGCGGGCGGTGCGAGACCTGTCAGGGCGAGGGGTTCGTCAGCGTGGAGCTGCTGTTCCTGCCGAGCACGTACGCGCCGTGCCCGGACTGCGGCGGGGCGCGCTACAACCCCGAGACGCTGCAAGTGGCGTACCGGGGACGGAACATCGCACAGGTGCTGGACCTCACGGTCGAGGCGGCGGCGGAGTTCTTCGCGGACACCCCTGCCGTGGCCCGCAGTCTCGGCGCCCTGCTGGACGTGGGCCTCGGCTATCTGCGCCTCGGGCAGCCCGCCACCGAACTGTCCGGCGGTGAGGCCCAGCGCATCAAGCTGGCGAGCGAGTTGCAGCGCGGCCGGCGCGGCCACACCCTCTACCTCCTCGACGAGCCGACGACCGGACTCCACCCGGCCGACGTCGAGGTGCTGATGCGCCAGCTGCACGGCCTCGTCGACGCCGGGCACACCGTCGTCGTGGTCGAGCACGACATGTCCGTCGTCGCGGGCGCGGACTGGGTGATCGACCTGGGGCCGGGCGGTGGTGACGCGGGCGGACGGATCGTGGCGGCGGGCCCGCCGGTGGACGTGGCTCGGACGGAGGGCAGCGCCACGGCGCCGTATCTGGCCCGCGTCATGCCGTAACCGCCTTTGGCGACACGGTACTTGAGGGTCGTAGACTGACCCCGTGCGTTGACCCTCCGCGCGTCGGCGTGTGCCGTCGCGGACCGTGTGGGCGCCCGGACCTTCCGTGGCCGCCCCGGCAGGCATACCCGTCGCCGATCCACCGGAGATCACGCATGACCGCGCAGCAGTCCCTCACCTACGACGCGTTCGTCGAGCTCGCCACGGCCGACCCCGCTGTCGTCGGCCTCGTCCTCAAAGGCTCGCGGGCCCATGACGGCATGGCCACCGAGCACTCCGACCACGATCTGTACGTCGTCCTCGCGGACGGCGCGGCGACGGACCTCCGTCGCTTCACCGGTCATCGCACGTCGCGACTGGATCTGGTGATCGTCTCCCTCGCCGAGTTCCGGGCAGCCGGAATGCCGGGGCACGAGCGCTACGCCCTCGCCCGGGCGCGGATCGTACTCGACCGGCCCGCCGGAGGGATCGCGGACTTCGGGGGGATCGCTGAGATCCTCGCCGCCAAGGCGCGGCTCAGCGCCGACGAAGCGTTCCGGGCCGCGGGCGGTTGGCTGGACGCATACGCCAACTCCCTTTACCGCTCGGTGAAGAACGACCGTGACGGCGAGCCGCTCGCCGCCCGGCTCGACGCCACCGACAGCGTGGGGCACCTGCTGGAGCTGCTCTTCGCCCTCGACCGGCGCCCCCGCCCGTACAACAAGTACCTACGCTGGGAGCTTGCCCGTCACCCGTTGCCGGGCTGGGACGGCGACGCCCTGCTGGGAGTTGTGGACCGTATCTCCGCGAGCGGCGACGTGGCGGTCCAGCGGCGGCTGTTCGCCCGCGTGGAGGCCTCGGCCCGCCGCGAGGGTCACGGGGCGGTGCTGGACGCCTGGGGCGAGGATCTCCGGCTGCTGCGCCCTCAGTAGTACGGACGTCTCGGCCGCCCGGGCCAGAGAGCGGCGGTCCGGGTGGCTGCCCGGCGCCATCGGCTCCGGCACCTCCGCCTCCGCGACCAGCTCGCGTGCCCGCACCACCCGCCACACCGAGGTGAGCAGCGCGTCCGCGCCGACGAACGCGGCCGCCGTGCTGGGCGTGCCCTGGGCCGCCCGGTAGCGCAGGCGGACCGGCTGGACCGGGACGCCCGCGTCGAGGGCCGCCTGGAACGCGGCCCGGCGGAAGTGACCCTGGGCCCGGCCGCACCACGTACTGCCCTCGGGGAAGACGGCGACCGCTTCGCCGGCCCGCAACGCCTCGGCGATCCGGGCCACCGTGTCGGGCAGGGCGCGGATCCGGTCCCGGTCGATGAACAGGGCACCGCTGCGGGCGGTCATCCACCCCGCCACCGGCCAGTCCCGGATCTCCGACTTGGCGAGCATCCGGGCCGGACGGACGGCGGCGAGCAGCGGGATGTCCAGCCAGGACACGTGGTTGGCGACGAGCAGCAGCCCGCCGTCGGACGCGGCGCGGCCGTCGATCCGTACCCGGACGCCCGCGGCCCGTACGACCCACCGGGACCAGCGCCGGACGAGGGCGCCGGGTATCCGCCCGCCCAGCGGGGTGAGCAGGAACCCGACGAGCAGCAGGAGCAGGACCGCCGCGATCCGCAGGGCGGCCAGCGGCACGGCCCTGGCCGGTCCCGTCGCGTCCACGCACCCGCGCGGGGTGCAGGGGGCGCTGGGCCGCCAGAGGGTCGCCACCTCGACGGGGTGGGCCGCTGCGGCCGGTGCGCCGGTCGCCCGGGCCTTGGCAGCGGTCGCGGTGGGGACACCGACGGCACCGAGGGAGTGGGTGCTCATGGCCGCCACGTCCGTCACGCCGGGACGAGGGAGAGGAAGTGCCGCAGGTAGCGCGAGTTGACCCGGCGCATCGACAGCAGCACGTACATGTCGGCGACGCCGAACTCCGGGTCGTGCGCGGGCTCGCCGCAGACCCAGGCGCCGAGGCGGAGGTAGCCGCGCAGGAGGGCCGGGAGTTCCATGCGGGCGGCGGGGGCGGGCTCGGTGGGCTGCCAGGGCCGCAGCGGCCGTACCCGGTACTCCTCCGGGGCCAGGTGCTTGGCCTGTACCCGGTCCCAGGTGGCCGCCGCGAGCTTGCCGCCGTCGGCCAGCGGGATCGAGCAGCAGCCGGCCAGCCACTCGTGGCCGCGGTCGACCATGTAGCGGGCGATGCCGGCCCAGATGAGGCTGATCACGGCGCCGTCGCGGTGGTCGGGGTGCACACAGGAGCGGCCGACCTCGACCAGGTTCGGACGCAGGCCGTCGATGCGGCTCAGGTCGAACTCGCCCTCGGAGTACAGCCGGCCCGCGACCGCCGCCCGCTCCGGCGGGAGCAGCCGGTAGGTGCCGACGACCTGGCCGGACACCTCCTCACGGACGAGCAGGTGATCGCAGTACGCGTCGAAGGCATCGATGTCGTGACCCGGCTGCGGGGTGGTCAGCAGGGCTCCCATCTCACCGGCGAAGACGTCGTGCCGCAGCCGCTGGGCGGCGCGCACGTCCTCCTCGCCTCGGGCGAGGCCGACGGTGTAGCGGGTGGGTGCCGTGGGCTGCGGGGGACGGTCGACGGTCAGTACGCCGGTCATGGCTTACTCCTGGTCACGGGCCGGGGACGGCGAGCGGAGCTCGGTGGGAGCGGTGCGATGTGCCGCCCCTGTTCTTCCTATGCCGGTTGGCGTATGCGTGACCTGTGCCAGGAGAGTGGATGTGCGAATGTTGAACGGCGCGAGCTGGTACCGGCCGTCCATGTTCCGGTGTCCGGCCGGTCAGCCGGGCGATCCAGTGCTGTTCACCCGGCGGGTGCGGAAACGCCAGACGGGGCCGGAGAGCACCACTCCCGGCCCCGCCCGTCCGCACCTTTCGGCGAACGTCTGTTGGGCGCCTCGCCCTACCGCTTCACCTTCCGCGTGGCCCGCAGCCACTCCTTGTTCATGCTGGTGATGGACATCAGCGGGATGCCCTTGGGGCAGGCGGTGGCGCACTCTCCGGTGAGAGTGCACCCGCCGAAGCCTTCGTCGTCCATCTGCGCCACCATGTCCAGGACACGGGTCTCACGCTCGGGCGCCCCCTGCGGCAGCACGTTCAGATGGTTGACCTTGGCGGAAGTGAACAGCATCGCCGCCCCGTTGGGACACGCGGCCACACACGCCCCGCAGCCGATGCACTCGGCGTGCTCGAAGGCGAAGTCGGCGTCCGGTTTGGGTACGGGTGTGGCATGGGCCTCCGGCGCGGCACCCGTCGGGGCGGTGACGTACCCGCCCGCCTGGATGATCCGGTCGAAGGCGGACCGGTCGACGACCAGGTCCTTGATCACGGGGAACGCCGACGCCCGCCACGGCTCGATGTCGATCGTGTCGCCGTCCTTGAAGGACCGCATGTGCAGCTGGCAGGTGGTCGTCCGCTCGGGGCCGTGCGCGTCACCGTTGATGACGAGCGAGCAGGCGCCGCAGATGCCCTCCCGGCAGTCGTGGTCGAAGGCGACCGGGTCCTCACCGCGGAGGATGAGCTCTTCGTTGAGGGTGTCGAGCATCTCCAGGAAGGACATGTCGGAGGAGATGCCGTCCACCTCGTACGTGGACATGGCGCCGTCGGCGTCGGCGTTGCGCTGCCGCCAGACGCGCAGGGTGAGCTTCATGCGTAGCTCCGCTGGGTGGGGTGGACGTACTCGAAGACCAGGTCTTCCTTGTGCAGCACGGGAGCGGTGCCCGTGTCGGTGAACTCCCAGGCCGCCGCGTAGGCGAACTCGTCGTCCTTGCGGGCCGCCTCGCCGTCCGGCGTCTGCGACTCCTCGCGGAAGTGGCCGCCGCAGGACTCGCTGCGGTCCAGCGCGTCGAGGCACATGAGCTCTGCGAGCTCCAGGTAGTCGACGACGCGGTTGGCCTTCTCCAGCGACTGGTTGAACTCCTCGCCGGTGCCCGGCACCTTGATCCGCCGCCAGAACTCCTCGCGGATCTGCGGGATGCGTTCGAGGGCCTTGCGCAGCCCGGAGTCCGTGCGGGCCATCCCGCAGAACTCCCACATCAGCTCGCCGAGTTCACGGTGGAAGGAGTCCGGCGTACGGTCGCCGTCCACGGCCAGCAGCAGGTTGAGCCGGTCCTGGGTCTCGGCCAGCACCTCCTGCACGACGGGGTGCTCGTCGGTGACCGCCTCGTGGTGCGGATTGCGGGCGAGGTAGTCGTTGATGGTGGCCGGCAGCACGAAGTAGCCGTCGGCCAGGCCCTGCATCAGGGCCGAGGCGCCGAGCCGGTTCGCCCCGTGGTCGGAGAAGTTGGCCTCGCCGATCGCGAACAGGCCGGGGACGGTGGTCTGCAGGTCGTAGTCGACCCACAGGCCGCCCATCGTGTAGTGCACGGCCGGGTAGATCCGCATCGGCACCTCGTACGGATCCTCGTCGGTGATCCGCTGGTACATGTCGAAGAGGTTGCCGTACCTGGCCTCGACGGCCTTGCGGCCCATCCGCTCGATGGCGTCGGCGAAGTCCAGGTAGACGCCCTGCCCGCCGGGTCCGACGCCCCTCCCCTCGTCGCACACGTTCTTCGCGGCGCGGGAGGCGATGTCGCGGGGCACCAGGTTGCCGAAGGACGGGTAGATGCGCTCCAGGTAGTAGTCGCGCTCGTCCTCCGGGATCTTGTTCGCGGGGCGGTCGTCGCCCTTGGCCTTCGGCACCCAGATCCGGCCGTCGTTGCGCAGCGACTCGCTCATCAGCGTCAGCTTGGACTGGTGGTCGCCGGTGCGCGGGATGCACGTCGGGTGGATCTGCGTGAAACAGGGGTTGGCGAAGTAGGCGCCGCGCCGGTGGGCCCGCCAGATCGCGGTGGCGTTGGAGTTCATGGCGTTCGTCGACAGGTAGAAGACGTTGCCGTAGCCGCCGCTCGCGAGTACGACGGCGTCCGCGAAGTAGGTGTCGACGCGGCCGGTGATGAGGTCCCGGGCCACGATTCCGCGCGCCTTGCCGTCGATGACGATCAGGTCGAGCATCTCGGTACGCGGGTGCATCTCGACGTTCCCCGCGGCGATCTGCCTGCTCAGTGCCTGATACGCGCCGAGCAGCAGCTGCTGGCCCGTCTGGCCGCGGGCGTAGAACGTGCGGGACACCTGGACGCCGCCGAAGGAGCGGGTGTCGAGCAGACCGCCGTACTCGCGGGCGAAGGGCACGCCCTGGGCCACGCACTGGTCGATGATCTCGACGGAGATCTGGGCGAGCCGGTGGACGTTGGACTCCCGGGCGCGGAAGTCGCCGCCCTTCACCGTGTCGTAGAAGAGGCGGTGGATGGAGTCGCCGTCGTTGCGGTAGTTCTTCGCGGCGTTGATGCCGCCCTGTGCGGCGATGGAGTGGGCGCGGCGCGGGGAGTCCTGGTAGCAGAACTGGACGACGTGGTAGCCCTGTTCGGCGAGGGTGGCGCCCGCCGAGCCGCCGGCCAGGCCCGTGCCCACCACGATGACCGTGTGCTTGCGCCGGTTGGCGGGGTTGACCAGCTTGGCCTCGAAGCGGCGCTTGTCCCAGCGCTCGCCCACGGGCCCGGCGGGGGCCTTGGTGTCGAGGACCGGTTCGCCGGTCGTGTACTCGGCGTAGGTAGACATGTCAGTTCACCAATCCGGTCATGACGCCCACGGGTACGGCGATGAAACCGACCGTGAGCAGCAGCGCGAGGATGTCGGCCGTGACCTTCAGGGCGCGGTCGCGGGTGCGGCTGCCGGCGCCGAGGGTCTGGGCGGCGCTCCAGAAGCCGTGCCGGATGTGCAGGCCGAGGGCGAGCATCGCGACGATGTAGATCACGTTGCCGTACCAGGTGGAGAAGGTGTCCACGACGTTCTGGTACGGCCGGCCCTCCTGGAAGCCGCCGGAGTGCACGGTGCCGGTCGTCAGATCGAGGACGTGCCAGACGATGAACAGGCCGAGGATGATGCCGCCCCAGCGCATGGTGCGCGTGGCGTAGGAGGCCCGCGGCTTCTTGTGCACGTACTTGCTGGGGCGCGCCCTGATGTCGCGGCGGCTGAGCTGGTACGCCGACGTGGCATGGGCGACGACGGCGACGACCAGCACGATACGGACGAGCCAGAGCGTCCACTCGTAGTGCATGAACGGCTCGCCGACGGTGCGCAGCCAGTGCGCGTAGTGGTTGAACTCGCCCGCCCCGAAGAAGATCTTCAGGTTTCCGATCATGTGGACGACCAGGTACGCCAGCATGATCAGACCGCTGACCGCCATCACGGTCTTCTTGCCGACGGTCGAGTCCCACACCGTGCGTGCCATGGACGGCCGTCGATCCGTCCGCGTTGCCAGAGCCATGGAACAGGACGCTACGGCCGGGCCACCCCATCGGTCCAAGACATGGTCCGGCTCGTTTCGATAGACAAGCCCTATGCTTGCTGGATGCAGTTCCAGCAGCTCCAGTACTTCGTGGCGGTCGCGGAGACCCGGCACTTCACCCGGGCCGCCGACCTGGTGCATGTCGCGCAGCCCTCGCTGTCGCAGCAGATCAAGTCGCTGGAGCGGGAGTTGGGCGCGGATCTGTTCCTGCGGGCACGCGGCAACATCACGCTGACGGACGCCGGGGAGGCCCTGCTGCCGCTGGCCCGGCGCATCCTGGCCGACGCGGACACCGCCCGCCACGAGGTGCAGGAACTGGTGCAGCTGCGCCGGGGGCGGGTCCGGCTGGGCGCGACGCCGAGCCTGTGCACGGGCCTGCTCCCCGATGTGCTGCGCGCCTTCCACGACCGCTATCCCGGCATCCAGCTGCTGATCGAGGAAGGCGGCTCGCACGACCTGATCCGGGAGCTGGCCCGCGGTGCCCTCGACCTGGCCCTGGTGGTTCTGCCCCTGCCGACGGCCTCCCCCGCGCTGACCACGGTGGAGCTGCTGCGCGAGGACCTGGTGGTCGTCTCCTCGCCGGAGGCGCCCCGTCCCGGTGGTGGCCGGCGCACCGTGCGCATCGCCGACCTGGAGGGCGAGCGGCTGGTGATGTTCCGGCACGGCTACGACCTGCGTGAGCTGACGGTGGCCGCGTGCCGTGCCGAGGGCTTCGAGCCGGACTTCGCGGTCGAGGGCGGGGAGATGGACGCGGTGCTGGGGTTCGTGCGGGCGGGGCTGGGGATGGCCGTCGTACCGCGCATGGTGGCGGCCCGGTCGGGCCGGGGGCTGCGGGTCACCCCGCTGGCCCGGCCCGGACTGCACCGGACGATCGCCCTGGCCCACCGCAGCGACGTGGCTCCGCCGCGGGCCGCGCGGGAGTTGCAGCGGATGCTGCTGGAGCGGTGAGGGTCAGCCGGCCGTGCGGGGCGTGAGCAGGTCCGTCATGCTGATGCGCTCGTAGAAGTCGGCACGGACGCCGTCGGCGACGTCGCTGACCTGCTCCGAACCGTCGTCGGCCGGATCGATGGTGATCCGGAAGGGGCGCTCGCCCTTCGGTGTGCCGACGATGCGGACGATGGCTCGGGCCACCTCCATGACGTCGGCGTCGGCGGGTGCCAGGGCGGCCAGGGCCTTGCCGACGTCGTCCATCAGGCCCGCGTAGAAGGCGTCGTACGCCTCCGCGGTGGCCGTGTCCTCGGGGTGCATCGCGTGGGCGAAGTGGTTGGTGCCCGAGGTGAAGGAACCCGGGACCACGATGGCCGTGTCGATGCCGAAGCGGCTCAGCTCGACCGCGTAGCTCTTGGCCAGGTGGTCCATCGCGGCCTTCGCGCCGAAGTAGGGGCCGAGGTAGGGCGGGGTGCCGCCGTAGGTGCTGGACGACCCCACCCACAGCAGCAGACCGTCGCGCCGGCCCCGCATCTGTGGCAGTACGGCCCGGTTGACGCGTTGTGTGGACAGCACGTTGGTGTCGTAGATCTCGGCGATCTGCTCCGGCGTGAACGACTCGGTCGGGCCGAGGACCATGTGCCCGGCGTTGTGGACGACGACGTCGATCCGCCCGGCCTCGGCGGTCACCTGCGCGACCGCGGCGTCCACGGACTGCTGACCGGACACGTCGAGTTCGACGGCACGCAGCGCCACGCCGTGCTGGTCGGCGTAGGCCTGCGCGTCCGCGACGGCCGGGGCGTTGCGGCCGGTGGTCTGCCGCATCCCGGCGTAGACGGTGTGTCCGGCGTCGGCGAGGGCGCGGGCGGTCAGGGCGCCGAAGCCGCTGGAGGCACCCGTGACGAGGACGACGTGGGGCATGGCTGGCTCCTTGGTTGCGTGCGGAAATGAGGGGGGTTCCGGGCGGTCAGGCGAAGGTGATCACGCTGCGGCCGTGGGCGGTGCCCTCCGCCATGCCGTCGAGAACCGCCGGGGCCTGGTCCAGGGCGATCGGCGTGACCTCGGGCAGGATGCCGTGGGCCAGCGAGAAGGCGAGGGTGTCGCGCAGGTCGTGGGGCGAGCCGGAGGGGGACGCGGCCACGTGCAGGCGGTTGAGGACCATGGGCGGGGTGGGCAGCGTGAGCGGCTCGGAGCCGTAGCCGAGGAGCAGCAGGGTGCCGTCGGGGGCGAGGCCGCCCAGGGTGGCTGCGGCAGCGGCGGTGGAGGGGGCCGCGTTGAGCACCAGGTCGGCGCCGCCGTCCCACGCCCTGAGCGCCTCGGCCGGGTCGGACTGGTCGGTGGCGACGAAGAGTTCGGCGCCCAGGGTCTTGGCCTGGTCCTCGCCACGCCGGGAGCGGCCCACCACGGCGACCCGCGCGCCCATGGCGGCGGCGTAGCGCACGGCCAGGGTGCCCACTCCGCCCAGGCCGACGACGGCGACCCGGGAACCGGCCTTCACGCCGCCCTGCCGCAGGCCGTTGAAGGCGGTGAGGCCGGCGCACATCAGCGGCGCCGCGGACACCGGGTCGAGGCCGTCGGGCAGCGGGGTGACGAAGTTGGCCTTGAGCAGGGCGTACTCGGCGTAGCCGCCGTCGGCAACGATGCCGGTGATCCGCTTGCGGGGGCACAGGATCTGGTCGCCGCGCACGCAGTAGTCGCAGTGCTCGCAGGAGTCGTAGAGGAATTGGGCGCCCACCGTGGTGCCGACCTCGGGGAAGGTCACGCCCTCGCCGACGGCGGTCACGACTCCGGTGATCTCGTGTCCGGGGATGACGGGGAACCGGGCGAAGGGGTAGTGGCCGCGCAGCAGGTTCAGGTCGGAGAAGCAGACACCGCACGCCGTGACCTTGACCAGGACCTCGCCGGGGGCGGGCTGGGGGATGTCGAGGGTGTCGAGGGCGAGGGGAAGGTTCGCGCCGGTGGCGACGGCAGCACGCATCGCGGGCTCCAAGGGGGTCGGGGGGGAAGCGCTCCAGTTGATTTCCTGGTACTTCCGAGTCTCCGAGCCCACTGTGATCCCGTCCAATGCTTGTTACGGCTCGATTGATGCCGAGGAGGCATCGGCGCAGGTCTACGCCGTGTCTCGGGCCCGCACGGCGGCGTGGACGGTCTCGACGAAGCTCGTCACGAGGTGCGAGGGACGCGAGGCGTTCCAGGCGAGGGACACCTGCCCCGGCGGTACGTCGGCGACGGGGACGTATGCGATGTCGGACCGGGGGAACGCGGCCGCGACGGAGCTCGGCACGAAGGCGATTCCGCGCCCGCCTCTGACGTAGCCCAGCAGTTCCTCCATGTCGTGGAAGGCGGGGCCGTGGCCGGGCCGGGTGCCGTCGGGGCGTGGGTCGGCGTTCCATACGGCCGACCAGGCCTCGGCCGCCTCGGCGTACTCGAGGACGGGGTCGTCGGTCAGGGCCGCGAGGGCGACCTTGGCGTCGCGGGCCCGCGGATGATCGATCGGCAGGACGGCGGCGAGCTGTTCGGCGTACAGGGCGAGCAGCTCCACCCCGTCGGTCTCCAGGGGCGGCCGGACGAACCCGACGTCGACACTGCCGTCCAGGAGGGCCCGCGCCTGGCTCCACCAGCGCAGCCGGACCAGTTCGATGGAGACGCGGGGGAAGCGCGCGGAGAACGCGTTCAGCGCCAGGCTCACATCCGTGCCCAGCATGAACCCGACGACCAGCGCGTCGTCACCGGCGCCGATGCGCCGGGCCCGCTCCTGGGCGGCCTCCGCGGCGGCGAGCAGCGCCTTGGCGTCGCGCAGGAACTGCTCGCCGGCCGGAGTGAGCGAGACCTCGCGCGTGCTGCGGGTGAACAGTTCGACTCGTAGCTCGTGCTCCAGCTGCCGTACCTGCCGGGACAGCGCGGGCTGGGTGACGTGCAGGGCCACGGCCGCCTGCCCGAAGTGCCGGCGCTCGGCCACGGCCACGAAGTAGCGCAGCTTGCGCAGATCCAGATCGATCGGCCTGTCGGGCATGGCGTGTCCTGCCTTTCCGCCCCGTCCGCTCTCCCCGCCGACCGGCGCGGCGCGCGCTACCGCAGTCGACGCACTTCACGCTAGCCGACCGAACGGGACGTGTTGCTCGGATCGCCCGTCGGGCGTGGCCGACGGGGGCCGCCGCCCGACCCGGCCGACAGCACGGCCGCACGACGCCAGGCCGGTGTCACCGACCGAACCGAACGCCCTGCACGGAACACACGCCCGCCACACCCAACGGGGGCCGCCGCCCAGCCCGGCCGACAGCAATGGCCGCACGAGACCAGACCGAAGCCCCCGACCGAACCGAACACACCGCACGAAACGCCCCCGCCACACCCAACGGGAACCGCCGCCCGACCCGACCGACAACACGCCCGCACGAGACCAGGCCGAAGCCTCCGACCGAACCGAACACACCGCACGAAACGCCCCCGCCACACCCAACGGGAACCGCCGCCCAGCCCGGCCGACAGCAACGGCCGCACGGGAGCGGTGAGCGGCCGGCGCCGGGACACGGTCCGCCTCCGCCCGCTCTCCTCCGGCCTCGGAGAGGGGTTCAGCGCGCCTCCGCCGTCCCGGGACACGGGTCGCGGCCCGACCCTCCCGCGATCCCGGAACAGATCCAACCCGCCCCCACCCGGATCGAAGAGCCCGGGTTCCGGCCCGCCCTCTCCGATCGGCGCGAGGTCCGACGCACATGCGGCCGGTCCAGAACGGACCCAGCCCGCACTCTCCGATCCGGGACAGTCCCCGCAGTCCGCCCCTCCCACCGGTCCCCGGAGCAGATCGAACCCACCCACTCCGATCGCCGAACGGGCTCCGGCCCCGCCCTCTCGGCTTCCGGACAGGTCCCGCGGTCCGCCCATCCCATCGGCCCCGGAACAGGCCACAGTCCGCCTCACTCCGCATCACCGAACAGGCTCCAGCCCGCCCCACCCCGGCCCGGGACGGGCCTCGCAGCCCGCCCAACCCGCGCCGGCCCCGCCACCTCAAGCCGTGGCGTCCACCAGTGCCAGTTCGTGGAGGCGCTCCGGTGGGCCCGGGCGGGCGTAGTACCAGCCCTGGGCCGTGTCGCAGCCGAGTATCCGCAGTTGTTCGGCCTGCGCGCCGGTCTCCACGCCCTCCACGGTCACGGCCAGGTTCAGGCTGTGGGCCAGGGAGACGATGCCCTCGACGATCTTGAGGTCGACGGGGTCGGCCGGGAACTGCTGCATGCTCTGGGTGAAGGAGCGGTCCAGCTTGAGGATGCTCACCGGCAACCGGCGCAGGTTGGCCAGGTTGGAGTAGCCGGTGCCGAAGTCGTCCAGGGCGATGTCGACGCCCATCTCGGCCAGCCGGCGCAGGGGCTTGAGCAGGTCGTCGTCGGCGCCGATGAGGGCCGACTCGGTGACTTCCAGGCAGAGGGCGTCGGGGGCCACCCCCGCGCGCTCCAGGATGTCCACCGTGTCCTGTACCAGCCCGGGGTGGGTCAGCTGGCAGGGCGAGAGGTTGACGTTGATGCGGAGCGGGCCCGCGTCGACGTGGCGTTCCCGCCACTCGCGCGCCTGGCGCACCGACTGCTCCAGGACCCAGCGGCCGAGCGGAACGATGAGCCCGGTGTGCTCGGCCAGCGGGATGAAGCGGTCCGGGCCGAGGACGCCGTGCTGCGGATGCAGCCAGCGCACCAGGGCCTCGGCGCCGCGCACACTGCCGTCGCCGAGGTGGACCAGCGGCTGGTACTCGATGAAGAACTCGCCCCGGTCCAGGGCCGTCGGCAGCGCCGTGGTCAGCCCGTGCCGGGTGATGGCGCGGGCGTCGGCCTCCTCGTCGGCGAGCTCGAAGCGGTTGCCGCCCGCCGACTTGGCCCGGTACATCGTGATGTCGGCGCTGCGCAGCACCTCCGCCGGGCTGCGCTCCCCGGCCGGGCCCTCGACGATGCCGATGCTGCCGCGCACGGTCAACTCGCGGCCGTCGACGCTGATCGGCGCGATCAGCACGTTCATGATCCGGGCGGCGAGCTCGTCGACCTCGCGCTCGGTGTCGGGGCCGGTGGTCAGCGCCACGAACTCGTCGCCGCCGAGCCGGGCGACCATCTCGCCGGGCGCGGTGGCGCAGGACTGCAGCCGGTCGGCGACCTCGACGAGCAGCCGGTCGCCCGCGGCGTGGCCGAGGCTGTCGTTGACGGTCTTGAAGCCGTCCAGGTCGAGGTAGCACAGGCCGAACCGCTGGCCTTCCCCGGCGCCCAGCGCCTTCTCCAGACGCTCGAAGAAGAAGGTGCGGTTGGGCAGTCCGGTGAGCGCGTCGTGGGTGGCCTCGTAGCGCAGCCGCAGATTGAGCAGCCGGCGCTCGGTGGTGTCCTCCATCAGGGCCAGCTGGTACTGCGGTTCGCCGTCGGCGTCACGCAGCAGGGAGACCGTGAGGTTGGTCCACAGGACCGTTCCGTCAGGGCGGTAGAACGCCTTCTCGACGTGGTAGTGCTCGCGCTCGCCGCGGACGAGCTCTTCATAGAGCTTCCAGGTCTGCGGCGCGTCCTCGGGGTGGGTCCACTCCATGACCTTGCGGCCCTGCATGGACTGCTCGGAGAGGCCGAACATCCGCAGCAGCGCGCCATTGACCTGCAGGACGTT
Source organism: Streptomyces sp. NPDC055013 (assembly GCF_053608645.1). Classification (NCBI taxonomy): domain Bacteria; kingdom Bacillati; phylum Actinomycetota; class Actinomycetes; order Kitasatosporales; family Streptomycetaceae; genus Streptomyces; species Streptomyces sp. NPDC055013. The sequence goes on along the minus strand of NZ_JBSGVW010000031.1, from coordinate 66,535 downwards.
GCCGTCCAGGTCGGCGATGCCGATTCCTATGGCGGCACCCTCGAAGACCGCGCGGAAGCGGGCCTCGGTGGCGTGCAGGGCCTGCGCCACCACGCCCTGCGCCTTGAGGGCGGCCGCGGAGATCGCCTCCTGCTCGGCCAGCGTCCGCTCGCGCAGCGCCTGGGCGAACCCGGCGGCCATGGCGTGCTGGAGCCGGGACGAGCGGGCCCGCTGGTCCTCCTGGTCGCCGTCGGTGCCGCAGTACAGCACGAGGTAGGCGTCGACGCAGTCCAGCGAGCGACTCAGCGCCTCCGGGTCGGTGCAGTGCGCGGATACGAGCGCGGCGCCGACCGCCCTGCCCTCGTCGGCCTCGAAGGCCCTGGACCGGAGCGCCTCACTCAACCGCCGGGCCAGCGGCAGCAGTTGCTCCTCGAACTCCGGCCGGGTCGACGACGTCGAGGTCACCGGGAAGACCGCCCGGCTCCAGATCGTCGCGAACCGGCGCAGTCTGTCCTCCGGCCCGTCCGGCCCCGCGCTCACGCCGTACGTCCCACGCCGGCGAAGCCGGAGAAGGCATACGGATCCTCGTCGTCCGGTGCGGTGTCCGGCCGCCAGAGCGGCATCGGCACCAATCCGGGTTCAACCATGTCGTACCCCTCGAAGAACCGCGCGATGGCCTCGCGCGAGCGCATGATCAGCGGGTTGCGAATGTCCTTGTACACGTCCACCGTGCCCTTGGCCCGCTCCTCGGGCAGCGGGATTCCCTCGTACGAGGCATGCGTGAGCACCAGCATGCTGCCGGGCGGGAGCGCGTCGCGCAGCTCGGCCACCACGGCGTACGGGTCGTCCTCGTCCTCCACGAAGTGCAGTATGGCAACGAGCAGCAGCGCCACCGGCCGGTTCAGGTCGATGAGGCGCTCGACCTCGGAACTGCCCAGGATCTCCTGCGGCTTGAGCAGGTCCGCGGCGACGACGTCCGCGTCGTCGTTGCCCTCGAGGACCGCCTGGCTGTGCGCGACGGCGACCGGGTCGTGGTCGACGTACACCACGCGGGCGCCGGGGACCGCGGACTGGGCCACCTCGTGGACGTTGCCGAACGTCGGGATGCCGGAGCCGATGTCCAGGAACTGGGTGATGCCCTCGTCGACCGCGAAGCGCACCGCGCGGCGCATGAACGCCCGGTTGGCCTGCATGATCTTGGGGAGCCCCGGCATGAACTCCATGGCCTTGCGGGCGGCTTCCCGATCGACCTCGAAGTTGTGCGAACCGCCCAGGTAGTAGTCGTAGATTCGCGAGACACTGGGCACCGAGATGTCGATGCTCCGAGGGGCCCAGGCGGGACGCTCCATCTATCTCTCCAAGGCGTAGGCGATCCGGTGTTCGAGCTGAGGCTACTGATCGCCCGCCAAAGGAGCGAGCGGAAACGGAAATTGACCATCCGTTCCCGGTCACTGCCTGTGGCACGTGCCGTATTGATGCCCCACTCACCCGCTACGAAAGCATCCGAAGCATTCCACAGAGTTCCGAACCATGGCGAAAGAGTCCGAAGAATCAGGGTGAATGACGGCAAACCGGTCCGCCCCCTATGCATGGAGCATCAGGGGGCGGACCGGTGGGTCGCGCGCGCCGTCCGTTCGTCCGGCACTCTCGCAGTCTCTCCCTCCCTTCCGTGGTCGGAACTCGACTGGGTGAGGCGATCAACCCTGGGGAGGTGTGATCTTTTTACTGCTCCGACGCGCCGACCGGCTTGCCGTCGGGGCGAATGGCGAACCAAGTGCCGCCGACGCCCTGACCGTTGGTGTCGCCGGGCTTCTTGTCACCGGCGAAGGTGTAGATCGGTACGCAGTCGATGGTCTGCTGCTTGATCCCGTCGGGCCGGTCGAAGACCACGTAGCCCTGACCCCGGGGACCGGACCCCTTCAGATCGATGCCCTCGGTGTCCTCGGCGTCGACCGGCGCGATGACCGGCCACTTCTCCAGGCACTCGCCGGTGCACGCCGTCTTCATCGGCCAGGGCGAGTCCTTCATGAAGCGGTAGACCGTGTGGCCGTTCTTGTCGATGACGATCTCGCCGAGCTTCGAGTCCTTGCGGGTGGACAGACCGGGCAGGTCACCGGCCTCGGCACCCGCACCGCCCTGCGCCTTCTTGCCGTTGGGCGCGAGCGCGTACCAAGTGCCTCCGACGCCCTGACCATTGACGTCACCGGCATTGGTGTCCTTCGCGAAGCGGTACGCCGGCCAGCCGTCGACCGTCAGCTGCTTGGTGCCGTCGGTCCGGGTGACCGAGCCGAGCAGCGCCTTGTCGATGCCGGCGCCGGCCGTGGCGTCGTCCGCGGGGACCGGCGGCCACTTCTTGGCGCAGTCGCCGTCACAGCTCGACTTGGGCGGCTCGGCGGTGTCCTTGTCGAAGCGGTAGAGGGTCAGGCCGGAGCTGTCGGTCAGCACCTTGCCGAGTTCCTGATTGGTGGAAACGGCCAGCTCACCGGCGGAGGACGGCTTGGTGGCGGCGCTCTCCTGGCCCGCCGCGCCCGAGTCGTATCCGGTGCCGTTCCCCAGGCCCGTACCGGCGGTTCCGTAATCACCGGCCGCGGCCGTGGCGCCGACGTTCTGGCTCGCCGGCGGGGCCGTTTCCTGCCCACATGCCGTCGTCAGCGCCAGCACTGCCACGGCGCTCACCACGAGCGAGGCGCTCCGCCACGAGGTCTTCATCGTCAACTCCCCATAATCACCAGGGTGTTGCAGCGCCCTGCTGCGCCGCCGCACGACAAGAGGTACGCACGAAAGCCACTCTCGTGTTCAACCGGCGCACAAATTTCTTTCCGGAAGCTGTGAACACCGCCCCTCGTCGCACAGGCGTGCGCCCCTGCGGTTACGCCTCCGTCCGCTGATCAAACCTTTCGTGGGGCATCCGTCGCCCGTTCGGGGCATTCCTCTCACTCTCAGGCATGTCGCCCCGCGCGCGGGGCTCAGGATCTTCGTCGTGCATGGACTCGAACCGATCCAATCCACGCTCACCGCACGGGCGTTGACGGTGCTGACGCTGACCTGGCTGCTGGTGTCGGCGCCGGCCGGCGTGGCCGGGGCCACCGCCTGTGCGTACGCCGACACCGGTCCCGACGGCGCGAAGTCCGTGGCGGTCGCCGGGAGCCTCACCTGGCCCACTCCCCCGCAGTGCCCGTCACCGACGCCGACACCGACTCCCACCCCGGCGCCCACGCCGTCGCCCTCTCCGGACCCCACCCCCACGCCACCGCCGAAGCCCACGCCCACCCCGAAGCCCAAGCCGCCGCCACCGCCCCCACCTCCACCCGCGCCCCCGGCTCCTCAGCCGGCGCCGCCCCGCCCGCGGCCGGCCCCCACGCCCACGCCGCCGCCCCCACCTGCCCCGGCGCCCGCACCGAAGCCGTCGGCCGAGCCCACCCCGAGTCCGTCCATCGCGCCCGTGCACTACCCGCCCTACCGGGCCACCCCACACCGGCGGCCGGCGCACAGCGCCCCGTCACCGCTCATCTTCGTCCTGCTCATCGCGGCACCGGCGATCGTCGCCGTCGCCGCACTGCGTCCGCGCTGATCCTGGAGGCTCCCCTTGCCGGAATGGCTTGTTCTCACCCTCGCGATGCTGGCCGCCTGCTCCGTGGTGGTCATCATCACCTTCGTCCGGCACCGCACGGCGCCGGACGACGAGGATCCCTCCGAGACTCCGGACGTCATCGAGTACATGACGATGTGGATCGGCGTGGTGTACGCCATCGTCCTGGGCCTGGCCATCGCGGGCGTGTGGGAGGGCCGTAGCGCCGCTCAGGACCACGTCCAGGCGGAGGCCGTGGCGCTGCACGAGATCTCGGAGCGGGTGCGGATCTATCCGACCGACGTCCGCGACCGCATTCGGGAGGATGTCAACGCCTATGTCGGACACGTCGTGACCACCGAGTGGAAGACGATGGCCGACGACGGCCGGATGACCGAGCGCGGCACCGAACTCCTGCAGCGCGTCCGCGAGGACGTCACCGACTACGAGCCCGGGACGGACTTCGAGGCGCAGGCCTACCAGCCGCTCCTCGACCAGGTGACCGCCGCCGACCAGGCGCGCAACGCCCGCGCGAACTCGACCGGGGAGACCATGCCGGGCGTGGTGTGGTTCGGGCTGATCGCCGGCGGCGTCGTCACCATCGGGATGATCTTCGCGCTGCAGATTCGGCGCACACCCCGCGAACTGGTCCTGGCCGGGCTGTTCTCCGCGCTGATCGCCTTCCTGCTGTTCCTCATCTGGGACTTCGACGCGCCGTACAGCCGTGGCGTCACGGCCTCTGCGGAACCGTTCCTCGAACTCTTCCCACAGGCCACGGACTGACAGCCCCTCACCTGACGGTGCGCCGGGGGACGGCGGCCTGCGGACCGGCGGCAGCGGCACTGGGCGAGGCGCGGCCGCCACGCCGCACTGGTCGCCCGGTCGCGGGTACGAACGTCCCCCGAGCGGCTCACCGGGTTGCCCCATTCGCACGACAGCGATCGCGCGGGTGCGCGCTCCTTTCCTAGCGTTTCGCTCATCGAGGTGCATTCCGGCACGAGCGGAAGAAGCTCCGCAGCTGCTCCTCGGGGAACCGGGAGGACCCACCATGCGCGCGATACGTGTCGCTTCGGCCGCCCTGCTGGGCCTCGGCGCCCTCACCATGACCGTCCCCGCCGCCCACGCGACCGGCGGCAACTCCGGTTTCTGGGCCAGGGTCGTGCCCACCACCGTCGCGCCCGGCGGAGAGGTCAGGCTGCGCGCGACCGGCTGCGAGCAGAGCGTGACCGTGGCGTCGGCGGTCTTCGACACGACCACCATTCCCCGGGGGCGGACGACGGCCAGGGTCACGGTCGACCGGGACGCCAGGCCCGGTGCCGTGTACGAGGTGTCCTTCTACTGCGGCACGTTCTGGCAGACCGTCGACCTCACCATCGCGGGCGGCCGGCCCGAACCGGTGCGGCCGGATCACCCGCAGAAGGGCGTGCACGCGGGCGGGGACGGCACGCTCGCCGGTCTGGACCTCAAGGAGGTCGCCCTGGGCGCTGCGCTCATCACGGCCGCACTCGGAACGGCCTACCACCTCTCCCGACGCCGCGCGGACGAGGACGGCGCCTGACACCACCGCAGGATGCCTGGCCTTCGTCACCACCGCCGGGTGTCGGACCCTCGCCCGAATCCCGCAGTCTGCAGTCTGCAGAGGCTTTCGCCCTGAATCCCCGCCCCGCAGGGCTTGCCCCAAACCCCCGCAACCACCACAGGCCGGCGCCCCAACCCCCAACCTCTGCAGGCCGGCGCCCCCATCCCGCGACCCGCACGGGCCGACGCCCCAAGCCCCGCACCCCACACAGGCCGACGCCTCAATCCCGCGCCCCGCCCGGCCATGGTCACAAGTCCCGCACCCGCAAAGGCCTTAGCCCGCAACCCGCAACCCGCCAACACCCCGAACCCCACAACCGGCACAGGCACGCCTTCGCCCCGGATCCCCACAAGGGGGCCGGGGCGAAGGCCTGTGGACGTGCGATCCCGCTCCGACGGGCCCGCCGGGTCAGATCCGCTTCTCCGCGCGGCGCCGCATCCAGAACACGCCGCCTCCGACGACGGCCACGGTGATGAGTCCGCCTCCGATGGCCATGTCGGTCGGCGTCGCCCCGGTGGAGCTGCTGCCGCCGATGCCGCCCTGGACGCCGCCGATGACGGTGAAGGCGGTGGGGTTGGTCAGCGTCCTGGAGTCGCAGGTGACGGTGACGCTGTGGGCACCCGGCCGCGCGTTCCTGTTGACCGTGGCGGTGCCCCTGGCGGTGTTGCTCCCACGCACCGTGCTCAGCTGGGTGGGACGGAAGGCGTCCGAGGTCGCGGTGCCGCCTCGCGGGCAGTTGTCGACCGTGATGGTGATCTGCCCGCCGCGGGCGATGACGCTGGGCAGGACGACGATGTTGCTCGGTCCGACGGGCATGCCGTCCCGCGCGACGGCCGCGGGGGTGGCAAGGCTGAGAGCGGCTACCGCGGTGGCAGCGGCCGCCATGGCACGAGTGGTACGCATGTGATCCTCCGCGGAAGACGCCCCGGGAACCGTCCCCGGTCGATCGGCGAGAAAGCGCCTCCCATAAAGACCCTCAGATGCCGTGCCCCCGGCCGCATTTCGGCGATGGTCCGTCCTGGTGAGAGGACACGCCGACGGATAACCCCACAAGCTGAATTGCCGCAGGTCACGCACCGTCAGAATTTTCCTGTGGGCGGCAACTCGGATGGCGCACCGAAAGGGAGCGGGGCCACCCGTTCGTATCTTCCCCGTCGCCGCATTCGCACGCGGGACTTAGCGTTCACATATGCGCGAATGACGGGGCGACGGCCGCGTCGAGAGGGGTAGTGGAATGTCTGCGTCCGAGCTGGCCGAACTGGCCGAAGAGGAGGAGCGACGGAAGAGGCGTGCTCCTTGGGGTGTGATAGCGCTGGTTCTGCTGACCGGCCTCGCGCTCGTGCGCAACGGCTCGGGGGAGTTCGACGAGGGGCCGCCACAGCCCGCCTCGGCGGCCGCCCCGGACACCCGGGTGCCCGGGGGCCTTCTCGCCGGGGCGGCGCAGTCGCTGCCGTACGCCCTGCCGGACCGCGTCAGGATTCCCGGCATCCAGGTCGACGCGCCAATGATCCCGGTCGGGCTGGACGTGGACGGCTGGGTCGGCGCGCCACCGCCGGAGGACCCCAACCTGGCGGGCTGGTTCACCGGTTCGGTGTCTCCGGGCGAGAAGGGCACCGCGGTGGTCGTCGGCCATGTCGACAACGCTCAGGGCCCCGCCGTGTTCTACGGGCTCGGGGGCCTGCAGAAGGGAAATCGCGTCGAGATCGTCCGCAAGGACGGAAAGACGGTTGTCTTCGAGATCTACGGCATCGAGGTGTTCGAGAAGAACAACTTTCCCGGCGACCGGGTCTACGCCTCGAAGGGAAGTGCCGAATTGCGGGTCATCACCTGCGGTGGCGGATTCTCCCAGCAGAACGGCTACGACGGGAACGTCGTCGCTTTCGCCAGCCTGGTCGAGGTGCGCTGAGCGTCCTCGCCGGGCGGGCGAAAGCCATCAGGCGTAGTGCCGCTCCGGGACGGTGACGAAATACCCGGAGTCCAGCAGCTGCGGCAGATAGGCGCGCAGGGCCCGGACGCTCTGGGAGCGGTCGCCCCCGGCGTCGTGCGAGAGCACCACGACGCCGGGGGCGGCGCCGTCCTCGACCCGGTCGATGATCGTGCGGGTGCCGGGGGCGGTCCAGTCGAGGGTGTCGACGGTCCAGGCCAGCGGGTCCATGCCCAGCTCGGCGCCGAGCCGGAAGGCGGTGCGGTTCCAGGCACCGTAGGGGGCACGGAACCAGACGGGGCGCTCGCCGTACGTCTCCTCGATGACGTCGCTGGTGCGCTCCATCTCCTCGCGGATCCGGCCGCGGCCGAGCCGGGTGAGCAGTGGGTGGGACCAGGTGTGGTTGCCGACGACATGGCCTTCGTCGGCCATGCGCGCCAGGAGGTCGCCGTTCGCGGCGACCATCTCGCCGCACACGAAGAACATCGCGCGGACGTCGTACTCGCGCAGGGTGTCCAGGATGTGCGGCGTGTAGCGGGGATCGGGGCCGTCGTCGAAGGTCAGCACCATGGTGCGGCCTCGTCCGGACACGCGCAGCAGGGGCTCGCGCCGGATGAGGGTCCGGCGGGGTGCCGCCCTGGGCGGGCCGTACCCCGTCAGGGGCTGGAGACGGTAGCTGGAGGGCTTGAGCGCGGGGCGCGCCTGGGCGCCCGCGGCGGGGGCGGCGGCCCGGACCGGCTTGTCGGCGTCGCCCGCGACCGTCGCGAACAGTCCGGCCGAGCCGGCGGCTCCGACGGCGGCGGCACCGGCCAGCAGCGCGCGGCGCCGCGTGAGCAGACGTGGGGGCACCTGATCCTTCGTCATGACTCATCAGTCGCCCGATGAGGGACCGACGCACCAGTGCGACACCGGTACGGCCGTACGAAAGCACCCGCCCGGCGCAGCCCTCAGGCCCGCGGGGCGCCGTCAGCGGCGGCGGACCAGGGGGAACGGCAAGGTCTCACGGATCGTCAGGCCGGTGAGGAACATGACCAGTCGGTCCACGCCGATGCCGAGGCCCCCGGTGGGCGGCATGGCGTATTCGAGGGCGTCGAGGAAGTCCTCGTCGAGTTCCATCGCCTCGGGGTCTCCCCCGGCGGCGAGCAGGGACTGGGCGGTGAGACGGCGGCGCTGCTCGACGGGGTCGGTGAGTTCGGAGTAGGCGGTGCCGAGTTCGGTGCCGAAGGCGACGAGGTCCCAGCGCTCGGCGAGACGCGGGTCGGTGCGGTGCTGCCGGGTGAGCGGGGAGACGTCGGTCGGGAAGTCCTTGTAGAAGGTCGGCAGCTGGGTCTTCTCCTCGACGAGCCGCTCGTACATCTCCAGGACGACGTCGCCGTGGCCGTCGTCGGCGGTGTACGGCACTCCCACGCGGTCGCAGTACCGGTGCAGCCGGAGCAGTTCCGTGTCGGGGTCGATCTCCTCCCCCAGCGCCTCGGAGATCGCGCCGTACACCGTCTTGATCGGCCACGGCCCCGAGATGTCGTACTCCGTGCCGTCCTTGCGGGCGACCGGCGAGCCGAAGGCTGCGGTGGCGGCGCCCTGGATCAGCTCGCGGACGAGGTCGAGCATGACGTCGTAGTCGGCGTAGGCCTGGTAGGCCTCCAGGATCGTGAACTCGGGGTTGTGCTTGCAGTCGACGCCCTCGTTGCGGAAGGTGCGGCCCATCTCGAAGACCTTCTCGACACCGCCGACGCACAGCCGCTTGAGGTAGAGCTCGGGGGCGATGCGCAGATAGAGGTCGAGGTCGTAGGCGTTGATGTGGGTGGTGAAGGGGCGGGCGTTGGCGCCGCCGTGGATCTGCTGCAGCACGGGCGTCTCGACCTCCAGGAAGCCGCGCTGCAGCAGGCCCTGGCGCACCGCCTGGATGGCGGTGGAGCGGGCCCGGACCACGTCGCGGGCGGCGGGGCTGGAGACCAGGTCGAGGTAGCGCAGGCGGACCTTGGCCTCGGGGTCGGCGAGGCCGCGGCGTTTGTCGGGCAGCGGGCGCAGGCACTTGCCGATGAGCTGCCAGGAGGTGACGAAGACGGTCGGTTCGCCCTTGTCGCTGGTGCCGGCCGGGCCGGTGGCGCTGATGAGGTCGCCGATGTCGGTGTCGGCGGTGAAGCGGTCGAGGGCGGCGCCGGAGTCCTTGCGGGTGAGGGCGAGCTGGTGGTCGCCGGACCAGTCGCGCAGCACGACGAAGACGATGCCGCCGAAGTCGCGTACGAGCATGATCCGGCCGGCGACGGTGACCTGCTCGCCCTTGTGGACCTGGGCCAGGGCGTGGGTGCGGACCGGGATGCCGACCGGGTAGGGGTCGACGCCGTCGGCGCGCAGCCGGTCGAGGGTGTGGTGCCGGATGCGGACCAGCTCGGGCAGGCCCGCATCCGGCCCGGCCGCCCCGGCCTCGTCCCCTCCGTCGAGGCCGAGCGCCGCCAGCGAGGGCAGTCCTTCGGTGGTCGCGGGCCGCGGTCCCCCTCGCGGGTGCCCCTTTCTGCGGAGTTGGTGCAGCGACGGTACGGAGACGAAGCCCTCGGCGATGGCGGACGCCGTGCCGATGCGGGCGAGGGAGGCGGCCTCGCCGTAGCAGATGAAGCGTGGGAACCACTGCGGCTGGTACTTGGCGTTGGAGCGGTACAGGGCCTCCAGCTGCCACCACTTGGAGAAGAACAGCAGCAGTCGGCGCCACAGCCGCAGCACGGGTCCGGCGCCGATGCGGGCGCCCTCTTCGAAGACGGAGCGGAACACGGCGAAGTTCAGCGAGATCCTGCGGATGCCCATCTTCGGTGCCGCCGCGCACAGGTCGGCGACCATGAACTCCATGACGCCGTTGGGGGCGCCGCGGTCCCGGCGCATCAGATCCAGGGAGATGCCGTCCCTGCCCCAGGGCACGAAGGACAGCAGCGCGAGCAGCCGGCCGTCCTCGCCGAGGGCCTCCAGGAAGAGACAGTCGCCGTCGGCCGGGTCGCCGAGGCGGTCCAGGGCCATGGAGAAGCCGCGTTCGGTCTCCGTGTCGCGCCAGGCGTCGGCCTTGGCGATCAGCTCCTCCATCTCCGCCTCGCTGAGGGTGGAGTGGCGGCGGATCCGGCAGTGGGCGCCGGTGCGGCGGACCCGGTGGACGGCCTGCCGGGTGACCCGCATATCACGGCCGTCGAGGTCGAAGTCCGACACCTGCAGGATCGCCTCGTCGCCGAGTTGGAGGGCGCCGAGTCCGGCGCGCGCGTAGGCCTTGGCGCCGTCCTCGGAGGCGCCCATCGCCGCGGGCGCCCAGGCGTGCCGGCGGGCCACGTCCAGCCATGCGGCGATGGCGCGCGGCCAGGCCTCCCGGTCGCCGACCGGGTCTCCGCTGGCGAGGCACACGCCGGCCTCGACGCGATAGGTGACGGCGGCCTTGCCGCTGGGTGAGAAGACGACGGCCTTGTCGCGCCGGGTGGCGAAGTAGCCGAGGGAGTCCTGACCGCCGTAGGCCTTGAGGAGGGCGCGGATGCGGGCCTCCTCGTCGTCGTGCAGGGCGGCCTCCATGCGCTGCGAGCGGAACAGGGTCGCGGCGGCGTTCAGCAGGGCCAGCGCGCCGAAGAGGCCGAGCACGAAGAACAGCGGGCGGGGCGGGCGTCCGTCGTAGGAGGCGCCGGAGACCAGGCCGCCGCAGACCCGGTCGGCGGCCCACGCCAGCCGCTGGCTCTGCGGCAGCGTGCCGGGGAACAGCTCGACCAGCCCCCAGCCGATGAGGATCCCGATGGCCAGCCCGACGACCAGGACGCCGAGGGCCCGGCGTACGGCGGCGCGGCGGGAGGCGGCGTAGAACTCCTTGCGGGCGACGATCAGCAGGCCCAGGGCGAGGGCGCAGACGATCAGGGACGGGACGGAGTCGGCGTAGTCGCCGAACACCGTGCCGAGCAGGTCGCTCAGGACCAGCAGCCCTAGGTAGACGACCACCAGCCACCAGGCGATCTTCTTGCGGGCGGCCGTGGCGGCGGCGAGCAGGAAGAGGAAGACGACGTAGGCGAGGTTGGCGCTGACGGGGACGATGATCTGGTCGAGGCCTCGGACGACGGGGCGCAGCGCGGTGCGCAGCGGCGGGATGACGGCCAGTAGGGCGCAGAGCAGTCCCAGGGCGCCGAAGAAGATCGCGAATCCCTCCGGCACCCTGTGCAGGAAGCCGTTCCGGGGCGACCGTATCGGGCCCGTGGCACCCTTCTCGCGGGTGACCTCCACGGTGGCACTCATGCTCCGACTCTAGGAAGCCCGCGGCCTCCTCGCCCGTCGAGCGGCCTGCCCGACGGCGGGACCAGGGGCTTCCGATAGCCTCCGTGCCGTGACGGAACAGCACTCGCACCAGTTCGAGCGGGGCACGGACGGGCCCAAGGTCATCGTGGTCGGGGTGGACGGCTCCGACTCCTCGCTCCGCGCGGCGGCGTACGCCGGTGGCCTGGCCCGACGGCAGCGCGCGCTGCTCGCCGTCGTGTACGTGCAGCCGGTGATGTCGGCCGGCGCGGCCCTCGGGGCGCCGGTCGCGGAGACCACCGACGAGATCGCCGAGGAGCTGATCGCCCAGATCAGGGACGCGACCGAGCGGGTGAAGGGGATATTCGACGTCCGCTGGGAGTTCCACACCTTCCCCGGCGACCCCTACAACGGTCTGGTGAAGGCGGCGGACGACCTGAAGGCGGACGCCGTGGTGGTCGGGGCGTCGGAACAGGCGGGGCACCGGATCGTCGGTTCCGTCGCGGTGCGGTTGGTCAAGGCGGGGCGGTGGCCGGTGACGGTGGTGCCGTAGTCGGAAGGGCGGCGGGACGAGAGCGTCGTCGCCTGTCGGTACTACGATCCGGCGCGGCGTGCGGCCGTGTGGCCGGGGCTCGCGCCGGACTCGCGGGTGACGAACGATCCGAGTTGCTGCGCCGCCGGGTGACGACGCGTCAGAGGGTGTTCAGGAACTCGGACAGGATCCGGTTGAAGATCTCCGGCTTCTCCAGGTTCGGGTAGTGGCCGACGCCTTCGATCACTTCCGCGCGGCCGTCACGGGCTGTGGCGGCGAGCCGCTCGGCCGCGGCGAGCATGTCGGCGGGTTCCAGGCCGCCGTTGAGGGTGAGCAGCGGGACTGCGATCTCCGGTGCCCGGGCGAAGGTGTCGGTCACGGGCACGAACCAGTCCTTCTCGCCGGGCGTGTGCTTCAAGAGCGTGTGGCCGGCCATCTCCCGCATCAGGCGCACGATGTCCTGGTCGACATCGGCCAGGCTCCGGTGCTCACCGGGTACGACCTTCACGAAGGCGTCGAGCCAGCCTTCGACGTCCCCGGCGGCCAGCTTGCCCGCCATCTCGGCCTGGAGCGCGCGGGTCCAGTCGTCCGTGTACTGGAACTCTCCGGTCGCGGCGCCGCAGGTGACCACCGCACGGATGAGTTCCGGGTACTCCAGCACCGTGTTGGTGGCGACCAGCCCGCCCATCGAGACGCCGACGAGGATGGCGGGCCCGGCGTCGAGGTGGCGCAGCAGGGCGGCCACGTCGTCGGCCCAGCGGAAGGGCATGGACGCGTTGGCGGAGGCTCCGTGGCCGCGTATGTCCAGGGCGATCACCCGGTACCCGGTGGCGAGGGCCGGGATCTGGCGGTGCCACACCCGGTGATCCACATACCCGGAGTGGATGAGGACGACCAGGTCCCCAGAGCCGGTGTCGAGGTAGGCGAGGTCGCCGTCGGCGGACGGGAAGGTGCTCAGTTCCGAAGCAACTGTCATGACAACCAAGGTGTCATCTTTTCGAGGCTTTGACAACCGAGGTGTCATGATGGACGCGTGACTCAAGCCGACGCACCCCTCCCGCCCGACGAACTCGGCCGCCGGCTCACCGAGGTCTTCGACCTGGTGGGCCCCCTCTACCGGTTCGCCGCACGCAAGGTCGAACAGGGCGAACCGGTGGAGGGGGTGTCCGCCGGGGTACGCGCGGTTCTCAATCTGCTCCGGCAACACGGGCCGATGACGGTCCCGCAGATGGGCCGGGACCAGGCACTGAGCCGGCAGTTCGTGCAGCGCATGGTCAACGACGCGGCGGCCCGCGGCTGGGTGGAGCCCATCCCGAACCCCGCACACCAGCGGTCGTCGCTGATCCGGCTGACCGAGCAGGGCAGTGCCGTCATCACCGCGGTCCTCGCCCGGGAGCACACCCTCAACCGGCAGGTGGGCGGCAGTCTCACCGAAGCCGAGGTGCAGGCGTGCGTGCGGGTGCTGACGGAGATGGTGCGGACCTTCGACCACGTCGACGTCGACTGACCCCGCCCACCTACTCCGCCATCACCAGCCCGTCCTTCCCGGCCCCCCTGCTCAGCACGACGTCCCGGATCCGGTCCCGCACCCCGCGCACGTCGGCGCCCTTGGCGAGCGCCCGGTTGAGGTCGATCACCCGGCCGGCGTCGATGTCGAACAGCTGGGGGACGAACTCGGCCTTCGACACCCCCCACCGGCCGCCCTTGCGGGCCGGCGGCTTGAAGGTGAAGCGGCCGAGGGTGGACTGGTTGCCGCGCGGGTCCTGCACGCCCCGGTCGTTGTACATCGCGCCGGCGATCTGGTTGCCCATGCCGTAGACCACCCAGGTGCCGTTGACCTTCTCGTAGGCCTGCGGCACATGGGCGTGGGTGCCGAGGATCAGGTCGATGTCGGGACGGCCGCCGGTGCGGGCGGCCGTGAGCTCACGGGACAGGGTCACCTGCTCGCCGTCGGGTGCGTCCCGCCATTCGGTGCCCCAGTGCAGCGATACGACGACCACGTCGGCGCCCGCCTTCCGGGCCGCCCGGGCGTCCGTGAGGATCTTGGTCTGGTCGGTCATGTTGACCGCCCAGGGCTGCCCCGAGGGAAGCGGGAAACCGTTGACGCCGTAGGTGTACGCGAGGTGAGCGACCCTGGCCCGCCCCGCGCGCAGCACGGTCACGGTGCGCGCCTCGGCCTCGGTGCGCGCCGTTCCCGCGTGCCGCACCTTCGCCCGGTCGAGGGCGTTCAGGGTGCGCAGGATGCCCGCGGCGCCGTCGTCGAGGCTGTGTTCGGAGGCGGTGGAGCAGCCGTCGTAGCCGGTGGCGGCGAGGCCCCTGGCCACCTCCGGCGGGGACTTGAACCGGGGGTAGCCGGTGTACTCGCCGTTCTCGCCGTAGACGGTCTCCATGTGACACAGCGCCAGATCGGCGCGGGAGACCACGGGTGCGACGCCGGCGAGCATCGGCCGGAAGTCGTACCCGGAGCCGCCCGAGTCGAAGCGGGCGCGTTCGATGATCGCGCTGTGCGGGAGGACGTCGCCGGAAGCCACGAGCGTGAAGCCACGGGGCTCCTTGGCGGCGGGGCCCGGATGTCCCGGGGCCTGCCGGCTGTGGGCCTGGCAGGCGGCGCCTGCGGCGAGAACGGCGGTCGCAGCGAGGGCCACAACTCGACTGCGTGCGATCATCGGCTCACCCCTAGTGGTCGTATATACGCATCAATAGGTACGAAGCCCTACCCGCCCGCAAACAATCCGGCCACTTTCGTTAGGCCGTCCGGCGCGCGCCCCATAGGCGGAAGGAACCGTTCATCGAACCGTTCGCCGACGCGATCGACCGTCCGCCGCAGATCCGTGTGCGTGCCCTGTCCCCCGACAGGCGCCTGCGATGCCATACGGCCATGACGGCCGGAATCACCCTCACGAACGGGACGACCGCCGAGCACGAGCTCGCAGCGCTGCAGCGCGAGCACGGCCGGCCCCTCTTCGCGCTCCTGCTCCGGCTCTGCGACGGCGACCGGCAGCGAGCCGAGGACCTCGTCCAGGAGACGCTGGTGCGCGCCTGGCAGCATCCCGAGGCTCTGCGCGCCGACGACTTCGACTCCGTGCGGCCGTGGCTGATGACGGTCGGGCGGCGGCTGGCGATCGACGCGCGGAGGGCCCGGCAGGCCCGGCCGCCCGAGGTCGGCGACGCGATCCTGGAGAATGCGCGGGTCATCTCCGATCACGCCGAGCGGGCCGCGGAGATGCTCGATGTGCGCGAAGCTGTGAAGACACTCACTCCGGAGCACCGTGAAGTTCTGGTGCTGGTGTACTTCCAAGGGGCGAGTGTTGCGGAAGCCGCTCAGACCCTGGGAATTCCGCCCGGTACGGTGAAGTCCCGCGCGTACTATGCGCTGCGCGCCCTGCGCCGGGTGCTTCCTGGATACGCGGCCGACCTGCGGTGAAACCAACGGCTGAGTCAAACCTCCGTAAAGCGCCTTGCTGAACACCCCGGTTGAGTAATCGGCTGTCCTCATCCGTGTTCCGGATTGGGCAGGGGCCCAGCGCCCCGGGGTAGGGCGACGCACTCACCGGAGGAAGGCAGGAAGGGATGCTGCACAGAGGTCAAGAGAGCACCGACGGCACCGGCGGCGGTGAACTGACCGTCCCCATGGCGTGGTTGTACGCCGAGTACATCGCCGACGAGCTGCTGCGGACCGGCGATCTCATGCCGCCGACGTCCTTCGAGTTCCGCGCCGGGCGCGATGCCCTGGCGCTCACCATCTTCCTGTCCGACACCGACGGCGAGCTCTCCGGCATCCGGGTCGTCACCCAGCTGGAGACCTGGCTGTCGCTGACGGCTTACGACCAGCCGTGGCAGGACTGGGTGCGCGAGCGCATGGCGGGCCTGGCTGCCGAGGCGGTCGAGTCCGGCGGGCCCGCGCCCGACCTGGAGCTGGCCGAAGCGGCCTGGCGCTGGCTGCAGGAGACCGAGCTGCTCGCGCCCGATCTGAACGCGGTGCCGGGCGGCGGAGCGCTGGTCGGTGAGGACGACGGGCCGAAGGTGTGGACGCCGGCGTGGCAGCTCGGGCTGCCGCTCGGGCACCTCGCCATCCATCTTTTTTAAGTTGTTTTCTTCTCGGACCAATCCTCGGCCCCGGCCGCTACGAATCCTTTGGTTGCGATTCGGTAGCGGCCTTGAGTGATTCGACTGCCTGGTGCGTACCAGTGGGCGCAAGGAGTAACACACCCCACACCCAACGGCACGAGGATTCGGCATGAGGTCCCTGGAGAGGCATCGCGACGTCGCCGCGTACGCGCTCGGCGTGCTGAACGAGGCGGAGGCTTTCCGCTTCGAGGACCACCTCATGGAGTGCCCCCGCTGTGCGGCACACGTGACCGAGTTCGGGCCCATCACCCGCCAGTTGATGCTGTACCGGCGGTCCACGCCCCAGTTCGTGCACCCCATGGCCAAGCCGGGCCCGCAGATGCTGAACCGGCTGCTCGAAACGGTGGCATCCCGCCACCGCGCCCGGCGCCGGCGCACGATGTACGCCGTGGCGGCCTCGGTGGTGATCGCCCTGGCCGGACCCGGGGTCGCGATGATGGCGAGCGGCGACAGCGGTGCCGCCCAGGTGGTCGAGGCGACCGACGCCCGCTCGGGTGTGTGGGCGCAGGTCACCACCGAGAACGAGGGCTACGGCAGCCAGGTGGAGCTGAAGGTGAAGGACGGCGCGGGGGCGCGCCCCTGTCATCTGATCGCCGTCGGCCGGGACGGCTCGCAGGAGACGGTCACCAGCTGGCACGGCGGCGACCACGACGCCGGCGAGAACACCATGACGGGTGCCTCGGCGATGCACATGGACGAGATCGCCCGCTACGAGGTGAGAACGGCGGACGGGGAGCACCTGGTGACGCTCAAGCCCCGCTGAGCCGTTGATCCGCTGTCCGGTTCCGGCTACTTCAGCAGGCGCGACAGTCTGCGGTCCGCCAGCGGCTTCCCGCCCGTCTGGCAGGTCGGGCAGTACTGGAGCGAGGAGTCGCTGAAGGAGACCTCGCGGATGGTGTCGCCGCACACCGGGCAGGCTTCGCCGGTGCGGCCGTGGACACGCAGGCCGCTCTTCTTCTCGGCCTTCAGCCGGCCGGCCGCCACCCCGCGCGAACGCTCGACCGCCTCGGTGAGGGTCGTCCGCAGAGCCTCGTACAGCGTGGCCGTCTCCTCGGGTGTCAGGGACGCCGCCAGCTTGAAGGGGGACATCTTCGCCGCGTGCAGGATCTCGTCGCTGTAGGCGTTGCCGACCCCGGCGATCAGGCTCTGATCGCGCAGGGCGCCCTTGAGTTGGCGGCGCTCGTCCTTGAGCAGGGCCGCGAACCGCGTCTCGTCGAAGTCGTCGGCGAGCGGGTCCGGGCCGAGGCGGGCGATGCCCGGAACCTCCTGGGGATCGCCCACCACGTACACCGCGAGGCGCTTTTGGGTCCCGGCCTCCGTGAGGTCGAAGCCCGCGCCGGTCTCCAGGGCCACGCGCAGCGCGAGCGGGCCCTTGCCGGGGCGGGGCATCCCGCTGGGCAGCTCGTCCTTCCAGTGGAGCCAGCCCGCGCGGGCGAGGTGGGTGACCAGGTGGGGTCCGTCGGCCGTGACGAGGTCGAGGAACTTGCCGTAGCGGTGCACCGCGGTGACCTCGTGCCCCTCGATGGCGGTGACCGGCGGGTTGTACGTCTTCAGGACGCTGATCGCGACGGGCAGCACCCTCACGACCTCGTGGCCGACCAGGTTCTCGGTCAGGAAGTCCTTGAGCGCTTCGACCTCGGGGAGTTCCGGCATACGTCCAGAGTGCCACCCGGCACCGACAGCCTCAGCTCCGCTCCGGCACCACGAACTCGCACCACACCGCTTTGCCGCCGCCGCGCGCCTCCACGCCCCACACGTCCGTGAGCAGGTCGACAAGGAGCAGGCCCCGGCCGGAGACACCCGACTCCCCCGCCTCCCGGCGGCGCGGGAGGGCGCTGGAGGAGTCCTCGACCTCGACCCGCAGCCGGCGGTCGGAGCCGGCGAGGACCCGCAGGGTCACGACGGCCGCCCCCTCGGTGTGCATCAGGGCGTTGGTGATCAGCTCGTCGGCGACCAGCTCGATCTCGTCGGCCCGGTCCCCGGCGCCCCAGGCGCGCACCGCGGCGCGGATCATGTGCCGGGCGCCGGTGAGTGCCTCGGGGTCTCCGGGGGCGACATGCTGCTGGAGGCGGCCGCCGGCCTGCGGGGCGTCCAGGACGCGGCGGCGCAGCAGGAGCAGGGCCACGTCGTCGTCGCCGCCACGTTCCTCGGCGACGTCGATGAGGAGGTCGGCGAGATCCCGTACGTCGTTCGGGCCGGTGGCGATGAGCGCGGTCAGGGTCTGCATGCCGTCGTCGAGGTCGGCTCCGGGCTGTTCGACCAGGCCGTCGGTGCACAACAGGAGGGTGTGGTCGGAGTCCAGTTCGATGGTGCCGACCGGGTATTCGAGCTGCCCGAACTCCGCCGACAGTCCGAGCGGCAGCCCGCCCTCCACCGCGACGCGACGGCAGGCACCGCCGGGCTCCCGGAGCAGGGGGTCGATATGGCCGGCCCGGACCACCTGCACGACGCCGGTGGACAGGTCGGCCTCCGCGTACAGGCAGGTCGCGAAGCGGTCGGTGTCCAGCTCGTGCAGGAACACGGAGGCGCGGGCCATCACCGTGGCCGGGGTGTGCCCCTCGGCGGCGTAGGCGCGCAGGACGATGCGCAACTGCCCCATGACGGCGGCGGCGTGGGTGTCGTGGCCCTGGACGTCGCCGATGACGGCGCCGACCCGGCCGCCCGGCAGCGGGATCAGGTCGTACCAGTCGCCGCCGATGTCCCGGCCGAGCGAGGCCGACCGGTAGCGGACGGCGACATCGGCGCCGGGCACGCTGGGGATGGTGCGCGGCAGCATCGCCTGCTGGAGGCCGGTGGCGAGGTCCTTCTCCTGCTCGTAGAACATGGCCCGCTGCAGGCTCTGCGCGATGCTGCTGCCGAGGGCGACGAGCACGTTGCGGTCCTCGGCGGAGAAGCCTCCGCGGTCGCTGTAGAGCAGGCCGATGGCTCCGATCGGGCGGGCCTGGGCGATCAGCGGCATGTAGGCGGCGGCCGTGATGTGCAGGTCCGTGATGTGCGGCCAGAGGACCGGATAGCGCTCCGCGAACTCTTCCGGCGACTCGATGAAGCGCGGACTGAGGGTCCGTACGACCTCGCTCATCGGGTACTGCTCGTCGATCCTGGTGACCAGGGTGCCGGGCACGAAGCTGCCCGCGGGCCCCTCGGCGACCAGCCGGATACGGCCGGCCTCGACCAGGCCCATGACCAGGCTGGTGGCGCCCAGGTGGGTGATGCCGTGGGTGTCCTTGAGGACGTCGATGACGTCCTGGACGGTGCGCGCGTGGGCGAGGGCGGCCGTGGTGAGCTGGACGACGCTGGTCTGCTGACGACGCGCCTCGTGCTCGGCCGCCTGCTCGCTCCGCTCCTCGCTCTCCGCGAGTTCGTCGGTGGCGTCCCGGACGATGCCGATGATGCGCCGCGGGCGGCCCGTCTCGTCGCGGCGGATGTAGCCCTGGGTGTGGGTCCAGCGCAGGGTGCCGTCGCGGCAGCGGATGCGGAAGTACGCGCCGTAGTTCTCGCTGCCGTCCTTCAGGGCCTTGGAGACCATGCCGTCCAGCCGGAAGGCCTCGTGCCGCGGCACCCGGATGGCCAGGCTCTCGGGGTTTCCGTCGTATTCGTCGGGACGCACGTCGAAGACCTCGTGAGCCTGGGCGTCCATGTGGAACACACCGGAGTCCAGGTCCCAGTCGAAGCTGCCCATGCGGTTGAGCGCCAGGATCGGATCCGGGTGGGCGGGCCAGTCGTCCGGGAGTGACAGGGCGCTCGCTCCCCGATCAACCATGGGGCCACCTTGCCAGGATTTGCCGGATTCTTCGACCGGGGCGACGGAACTGTCCCGGCCCGATTCCATGACCATTCTCCGGCCCCGATCAGCCGGCGAACACGTCGGTCGGGCTGCCGAAGATGCTGCCGTTGGTCCGGTCGGAGGCGCCGGGGGTGGCGGGCACGTCGGGGGCGTCGGGGATCAGCCCGCCGCCGTCGGGTGTGTCGGGGGCGTCCGGGACGGCCTGGGGGCCGACCTCCTCCGGGGAGCCCGGGGAGGTGTCCTGCTGCGTACCGGATTCGGAGGCGCTGGGCCCCTCGGGTGAGGTGGACGACTGGGGCGGCTCGGACGACGCGGGCGGGTGGCCGGGGTCGGCCTCCGAGGGCGACGCCGTGGCAGTGGCCGTCGGGCAGTCGGCGGGGAGGGCATCGGGCGCGTCCCGCGTGTCCGGCGGGGCCCCGGCGGGCCTGCCGTCAGCGGTCCCGGGCGCGGCGGTGGCGGTGGCCGTCGGAGTCACGCAGTCGGTCGGCGACTCGTGCGGGGAGGTGCGCCCACCGGACGGCGCTTCGCTCCCGTCCTCGGGGAGCCCGCCGACGTCACCGCGCGGGCCGCTTTCGTGCGGAGTCGGGGTCACCGGCTTGGGCAGCCGTACCGCATGGTCACGGTCGTGGCCCCCGTGACCGATCGGCCGTTCGATCCAGGTGTTGTCGACGACGTTGATGATCGTGATGTTGGTGATCATCCGGATCGTCGGGGCCACCACGACCACCTGGCTCGGCCGGTACCCCGACCAGGCCCTGCCGCTGGTGCCCGGTTTGCCGCGCGGGTCGACCGGCGGGGCGAGCGGGTTGCCGCAGGCACAACGGACGCGGGGCACACCGTGGTTGTCGACGAGGACGGCGGTGCCCGCCTGCAGGACGGACTGGTAGCCGGTGCCCATGCCGTCCCGGAACCCGTGGTTGGTGACCCGGGTGTCGGCGCGCAGGACGACCGAGGTCAGCCCACTCAGGTAGGTGGCGATCGACGCCTGGGGGATGCCCGCCGCCTGGGCGAAGACGCGGGCCCTGGCCCGGTCCGAGGTGAGCTGCTCGATCTGCCGCCGGACGTCACAGCTTCCGGTGCCCCGGGTGCCGCCGTAGAGGCCGGGCGTCTCGCCGGACAGGGGCTGGAGCCCGGCCCGCCCCGAGTGCGCGGGCCTCGGCGTCCGGGTGACCGGCGACGGGGTCACGGTCGACGTGGCCGTGGAGTCGGTGAAGGGGTCCGGCCCCTGGTCGGCGACGGGCTGGAGGAAGAGCTTCCCGTCCGCGTCCGTGTCCCCGTCGCCGCCGACACCGCAGCCGACGGCGACGAGCGCCGCCGAGAGCGCGCAGGCCATGACGAGGGTTCGGGTGGGTGTACGCACCACGTCCTCCCGCCGATCATCGAGGCATTTCGTCCCTATTGTCTGCTTCAGCCACTCGGGTTACGCAAGCGGAGAGGTGGTATACGGAGAGTCACACAGGTGCGCCGGCGCGACAATGGAGAGAAAGGGGCACGGCCGTGGACTGGTTCCTCGCACCGGACTACTGGACGAGCCGGCTGGTCTTCCAGAAGGCTCTCGCCGGTGTGTATCTCGTCGCGTTCCTGACGGCGGCGCTGCAGTTCCGCGCACTGATGGGCGAGCGCGGCATGCTGCCCGTGCCCCGCTTCGTCGAGCGAGTGCCCTTCAAGGCGGCCCCCAGCCTGTTCCAACTCCACTACTCGGACCGGTTCTTCGCGGCCTGCGCCTGGGCCGGTTGCGCGGTGTCGGTGGCGCTGCTGGCCGGACTCGACTCCGTGGTACCCCTCTGGGGCGCCATGCTGCTGTGGCTCGTCCCGTGGGCCCTGTACCTGTCCATCGTGAACGTGGGCCAGACCTGGTACTCCTTCGGCTGGGAGTCCCTGCTGCTGGAGGTCGGCTTCCTCGCCGTCTTCCTGGGCAACGACGAGGTGGCGCCTCCGATCGTGGTGCTGTTCCTGCTGCGCTGGATCCTGTTCCGCGTGGAGTTCGGAGCGGGCCTGATCAAGATGCGCGGCGACGCCTGCTGGCGCAAGCTGACCTGCCTGGACCACCACCACGAGACCCAGCCGATGCCGGGCCCGCTGAGCTGGTTCTTCCACCATCTGCCCAAGCCCGTGCACCGGGTCGAGGTGGCCGCCAACCACATCACCCAACTCGCCGTGCCCGTCCTGCTGTTCACCCCGCAGCCGATCGCCACGGCCGCCGCCGCGCTGATGATCGTCACCCAGTTGTGGCTGGTCCTGTCGGGCAACTTCTCCTGGCTGAACTGGATCACCATCGTGCTGGCCCTGTCGGCGGTGCGCTTCCCGAGCGATCCGCCGTCCGTGCCCGACCCGCCGCTGTGGTACGTGATCGTGGTCCTCGCGGTCGCCCTGCTCCTCGTCGGCCTGAGCTACCACCCGGTCGCGAACATGATCTCCCGCCGCCAGGTCATGAACCGCTCCTTCGACCCGCTCCACCTGGTCAACACCTACGGCGCGTTCGGCAGCGTCAGCAGGGTCCGGTACGAGGTGGTGATCGAGGGCACCGCCGATGACGTTCCGCGCGAGGACTCGGACTGGCGGGAGTACGAGTTCAAGGGCAAGCCGGGCGATCCCCGGCGCTGGCCGCGGCAGTTCGCGCCCTACCATCTGCGGCTGGACTGGCTGATGTGGTTCGCCGCGCTGTCGCCCGCCTACGCCGGTTCATGGTTCGGCACGCTGATGGAGCGGCTGCTGGAGAACGACCGCGACACGCTGAAGCTGCTGCGCCGCTCGCCGTTCCCGCCGGACGCCCCGCCCCGCTACGTCCGCGCCCGCCTCTTCCGCTACCGCTACACGACCTGGCGTGAGCTGCGGGAGACGGGCGCGTGCTGGGAGCGGACGTATGTGCGGGAGTATCTGCCGCCGACACGCCTGGCGGGAGTGGCTCAGAGGTCGTAGACGCGGCTGGCGGTGGTCTCGAAGATGTGGCTGCGATCGCCGGGCCCGATCAGCTCCTGTGCTGTGGCGAGTACTTGACCGTACGACGCGGCCAGCGTGCACACCGGCCAGTCCGAGCCGAACATCAGCCGCTGCGGGCCGAACGCCTCCAGCACCACGTCGGCGTACGGGCGCAGGTCGTCGACGGTCCAGGAGGCGTGGTCGGCCTCGGTGACCATGCCGGAGAGCTTGCAGACGATGTTGGGGAGCGCGGCGAGGGCGCGGACCTCGGACGCCCAGGGCTCGCGGGCGGCGGAGGCGATGGGCGGTTTGCCCAAGTGGTCGAGGACGAAGGTGAGTTCGGGCAGGGACGCCACGGCTTTGGTGCAGGCGGGCAGTTGGTGGGGCAGGACCACGAGGTCGTAGGCCAGCCCCTCCGCCGCCACGGCGGCCAGGCCGCGCCGTACGTCCGCACGCAGCAGCCACTCCGGATCGGGCTCGCCCTGCACCTGGTGGCGGATGCCCTTCAGGTAGCGGCCGCCGCGCAGCTCCCGCAGCCGGGCCAGTTCGTCGGCGACGTCCGGGCGGGTGAGGTCGGTCCAGCCGACGACGCCCGCGATGAGGTCGTGCTCGGCGGCGAGGGCGAGGAACTCCGGGGTCTCCTCGGGCACGGTGACGGTCTGGACGAGGACGGTACGGTCGACCCCGGCGGCCCGTGCCGCGGAGGCGAGGTCGGCGACGGTGAAGTTCCGCCGGAGCGGCCGGAGTTCGTGGCCAGTGATCCAGTCCTGGTCCCGCACCGAGAGGTCCCACACATGGTGGTGGGCGTCCACGACCGTCACGGCAGCTCCCACACCACGGGCAGGCCGGCGTCGGCGCCCTCGCCGGAGTAGTCGTGGACCACGTCGAGCAGCTGGGCCATACGGGCCTGCCAGGCCACGTTGACCGGCAGTTTCTCCAGCTCGGCGAGGAGGCGGCCGTAGTCCTGGCACTCCAGGACGTGGAAGAGGTCGGTGCCGCTGCGCCAGATCGTCCAGGAGGAGGCGCCGGCGGCGCGGATCGCGTCCGTGAGCTCGACCGGCACCTCCCGGTGGGCGGCCTCGTACTCGGCGACCCGGTCCGCGCGGACCTTGGTGTGCAGGGCGACTCTCATGAGGGCTCCTCGGTGGCCAGGAGTCCGGTGTCCCGTAGCTCCTGCCAGAAGGCCGCGGGGACCGGTGCGGCGAACTGATCGACGCAGTCGTGGACTTCATCGGCCGAGCGGGCGCCCACCAGGACGCCCGCCACCGCCGGATGGGCCGTGCAGAAGGCCAGCGCGGCGGCGCGCAAGGTGATGCCGTGGCGCCGTGCGACCTCTTTCATGCGTACGGCCCTGTCCAGCAGCTCTGCCGGTGCCTCGACGTAGTTGTACGTCGCCCCCGGCCTGGGATCCGCGAGCAGCCCCGA
Organism: Streptomyces sp. NPDC055013; assembly: GCF_053608645.1. Classification (NCBI taxonomy): domain Bacteria; kingdom Bacillati; phylum Actinomycetota; class Actinomycetes; order Kitasatosporales; family Streptomycetaceae; genus Streptomyces; species Streptomyces sp. NPDC055013. The sequence goes on along the minus strand of NZ_JBSGVW010000031.1, from coordinate 42,455 downwards.
GTTGAAGGCACCGCCGACCACCACGGAGACGCCTCGCTGCACGGCTGCGGGCAGCAGTTCGGTGAGCGCGCTCTGGTCGAGGAGGGTGTAGCGGCCGGCGCACAGCACCACGTCGACGTCCGTGTCGCGGACGAACCGGGTGAGCATCTCCGCCTGGTTCATGCCCGCGCCGATCGCGCCGACCACGCCCTGCGAGCGGAGCTTCTCCAGGGCCGGGTAGCCCTCCCGGAAGGCCTGCTCGCCGTGGTCGTCGGGGTCGTGGAGGTAGACGATGTCGACGTGGTCGAGGCCGAGCCGTTCCAGGCTGGCGTCCAGGGTGCGGCGTACGCCGTCCGCGGTGAAGTCCCAGACGCGGCGGTGCGTGGCGGGGACGGCGAAGCCGTTCGCCAGGTCGTCGCCGGCGTCGGCCTGAGGTTCCAGACGGCGGCCCACCTTGGTGGAGACCGTGTACTCCTCGCGCGGGTGCTCGCGCAGGGCCGCGCCGAGGCGGCGTTCGGACAGGCCGAGGCCGTAGTGGGGCGCCGTGTCGTAGTAGCGGATGCCGCGCTGCCAGGCGGCGGACACCGCCTCGTGGGCCTGCTCGTCGGTGACCTCGGTGTAGAGGTTGGCGATGACGGCGGCGCCGAAGCCGAGTCCGCGGGGGATGCTCACCGGCTCACCGGCCGCAGGCGCAGGCCCTGCATGCCGCCGTCGACGGCGAGGGCGGTACCGGTGGTGGCGCCGGAGAGCGGGCTTGCCAGGTAGGCGACGGCGCCCGCGACCTCGGCCGCCGAGACGAGGCGGCCGGTGGGCTGGCGAGCCTCCAGCGCGGCGCGTTCGGCGGCGGGGTCGGAGGCCGCGTCGAGCAGGCGGCCGACCCAGGGCGTGTCCACCGTGCCCGGGTTGACGCAGTTGACGCGGATGCCCTCACGGACGTGGTCGGCGGCCATGGCGAGGGTGAGCGAGTACACGGCGCCCTTGGTCGCGCTGTACAGCGCCCGCTGCGGGAGTCCGGCCGTGGCCGCGATGGAGCAGGTGTTGACGATCGCCGCGTGCGAGGACTCCCGCAGCCGGGGCAGGGCGGCGCGGGACACCCGGACCATGCCGACGACGTTGACGTCGTGGACCCGGTGCCACTCGGCGTCGTCGTTGTCCTCGACGGTGCCCTGGGCGCCGATGCCGGCGTTGTTGACCAGCACGTCCAGTCCGCCGAGCCCGGCCACGGCGGCCGCCACGGCCTCGCGCACGGACGCGTCGTCGGTGACGTCGGCGCGGAAGGCGAGCAGCGGCTTCTCGACGGAGGACGGGTCCAGGTCCAGTACGGCGACCTGGGCACCGCGCGCGGCGAGGAGTTCGGCCGTGGCCCGGCCGATGCCGGAGGCGCCTCCCGTCACCAGCGCCTTGAGACCGTCGAAGTCGCTCATGCCGCGTGCCCCTTCTTCTGTGTCCGGAGGTCGGCGGCCCAGAAGGCGCCGTCCGGGAACGAGTACCGCTCGATCGACTCGGGCCGCATGGCGGCCGAGAAGCCGGGCGCGGTGGGTGCCGTGTAGTGACCTTCCCTGATGACCACCGGGTCGAGGAAGTGGTCGTGCAGATGGTCGACGTACTCGATGACACGGTTCTCGGTGGTTGTGGTGACGGCCACGTAGTCGTACATCGACAGGTGCTGCACGAGTTCGCACAGCCCGACGCCGCCCGCGTGCGGGCACACGGGCACGCCGAACTTGGCTGCGAGCAGCAGGATGGCGAGGTTCTCGTTGACCCCGCCCACGCGGGCCGCGTCGATCTGGACGACGTCGAGGGCGCCGGCCTGGAGGAGCTGCTTGAAGACGACCCGGTTCTGCACGTGCTCGCCGGTGGCCACCTTCACCGGGGCGACGGCCTCGCGGACGGCCGCGTGGCCGAGGACGTCGTCGGGGCTGGTGGGCTCCTCGATCCAGTACGGGTCGAACTCCGCGAGGGCCTTGGTCCAGCGGATCGCCTCGGCCACGTCCCAGCGCTGGTTGGCGTCGATCGCCATGCGGATGTCCGGCCCGACGACCGATCGGGCGACACGGCAGCGCCGTACGTCGTCCTCCAGGTCAGCGCCGACCTTCAGCTTGATCTGCCGGAAGCCGTCGGCGACGGCCTCGGCGGCGAGCCGGCCGAGCTTGTCGTCGTCGTAGCCGAGCCAGCCGGCGGAGGTGGTGTAGGCGGGGTAGCCGCGCTCCAGCAGCCGGGCCGTGCGCTCCTCCACTCCGTCCCGGCCGCGACGCAGGATGGCCAGCGCCTCCTCGGGGGTGAGCGCGTCGGAGAGGTACCGGAAGTCGATCTGGCGGACGATCCAGTCCGGGTCGGCGTCGGCGAGCAGGCGCCACAGGGGCTTGTCGGCGCGCTTGGCGGCCAGGTCCCACACGGCGTTCATGACGGCGCCGATCGCCATGTGCATCACGCCCTTCTCGGGGCCGAGCCAGCGCAGCTGGCTGTCGCCGATCAGGTCGCGGTTGAGGGTCCCCGGGTCGGCGCACAGTTCATCGACGGCCCGGCCCACGACATGTCCGCGCAGCGCCTCGATCGCGGCGACCTGGACCTCGTTGCCCCGCCCGATGGTGAAGGTGAACCCGTGCCCCTCGTGCCCGTCCGTCCCGTCGGTGCGCAGCACGACATAGGCGGCCGAGTAGTCCGGGTCCGGGTTCATCGCGTCGGAGCCGTCGAGCTCGCGCGAGGTGGGGAAGCGGATGTCGTAGGTGTCGAGCGCGGTCACGCGGACGGGGGGACCGGGGGTCGGGGACACAGAGGGCCTTTCGGTCGATGGAGGGGACGGCGCCGGGTCAGTCCTGCGCACGGCCCGTCGTCACGCGGGCGATCATGAGGGCGATCAGGATGATTCCGCCGTAGATGGCCTGGATCCAGAACGACGGGACCTGGGCGAGGGTGAGCAGGTTCTGGACGACACCCAGGAGGAGTACGCCCGTCAGGGCGCCGAACATGGTGCCCCGGCCGCCGTCCAGGCTGATGCCGCCGATCACCGCGGCCGCGAACACGGTGAAGATCATGTTGTTGCCCTGGTTGGCGCTGATGGCGCCGACGTACCCGGTCTGGATGATCCCGCCGACGGCCGCGAGCGTGCCCGCCACGACGAACACGCCGAGCATCACGCGCTCGACCCGGATACCGGCCGCGCGGGCGGCGTCCGCGTTGCCGCCGATGGCGTACAGGGCACGTCCGACGCGGTGGTACTTCAGCACGAACCCGGTGATCGCGAAGGCGGCCGCCGCGAGCCACACCGACATGGGGATGCCGATGAAGGTCGTGGTGGCGAGGGAGTAGAAGCTGTCGGGCATGCCGAACAGCGTCTTGCCCTTGGTCGCGCCGACCAGCAGACCGCGCAGGACGATCAGCATCGCGAGCGTCACGATGAACGCGTTGAGCTTGAACTTCACGACCAGGATGCCGTTGAAGGCCCCGACGGCCGCGCCGACCACGAGGACCGCCAACAGGGCCAGCGCGGCGGGGAGTTCCGCGCCCCAGCCGGACTGCGCGGCGGGCAGTACGAGCAGCGCCCCGACGGCGGGCGCGATACCGACGACCGATTCGAGGGACAGGTCGAACTTGCCGGTGATGAGGACCAGCGACTCGGCGAGCACGACCATCGCGAGCGCGGCGGAGGCGCCGAGGATCGAGATCAGGTTGCGTTCGGTGAGAAACGAGTCATTGACGACCGCGCCGAGCACCAGCAGGAGCAACAGGGCCGGGACCAGGGCGAGTTCGCGGGCGCGGCGGAGCAGGACCGTCCTGGCGGCACGGGCGTCCGGCACCTTGACGGGCAGGGCCGGTGGGGCCTTGGTGTCAGCCATGGTTGTCCACTCCTTCGATGGAGGCGATCAGCTCGTGGTCGCGCCAGCCGGCCGGGTGCTCGGCGACGACACGGCCGTGGAACAGGACGAGGACGCGGTCGCAGCGCCGCAGGTCGTCGAGTTCGTCGGAGACGACGAGGACGGATGTGCCGTCCTCGCGGGCGCTGTCCATGCGGGCGAGTAGGGATTCCTTCGACTTCACGTCGACGCCCGCGGTGGGGTTGATCAGCACGAGCAGACGGGGGTCGGAGGCGAGGGCGCGGGCCATGACGACCTTCTGCGCGTTGCCGCCGGACAGGTCGGAGACGGGCTGGTCGGGGCCCACGGCGTGGATGTCGAGACGGTCGATGAGGGCTCTCGCGAAGCCGCGCTTGCGTTCGGTGCCGATGAAGCCGAAGCGGCCGAGCCGGTCGAGGACGCTCATCGTGGCGTTGTCGCCGATGCTCATGCCGGCGACCAGGCCCTGATCGTGCCGGTCGCGCGGCACACAGGCGACGCCCGCCTTGAGGGCGGCCTGCACGTCGCCGAACGGAAGTCGTTCACCGTCCAGTTGGGCGGTGCCGCCGGTCGGGGTGTGCAGGCCCGCGAAGGACTCGGCGAGCTGGATCTTGCCGCTGCCGCTGATCCCGGCGAGCCCGACGACCTCGCCGCGGCGGACGGTGAGGTCGACGTCCCGGTACGCCGGTGAGGTGAGCCCGCGGGCTTCGAGCAGCACGGGGGCGTCGTGGTCGACGTCCCTCGGGTCCACGGCCTGTTCGGCGATGGTCTCCAGCGACTCCCCCGCCATGGCCTCCACCAGCGCCCGGCGCGGGAGTTGGGCGACCGGCGCCGTGGTGATCCAGCGGGCGTCGCGCAGGACCGTGACGGTCTGGCAGACCTCGTACACCTCCTGGAGGTGGTGCGAGATGAACAGGAAGGTGACGCCGGAGTCCTGGAGCGCCCGCATCCGCGTGAACAGCCGCTCGATCTCGCGGTTGTCGAGCTGGGCGGTGGGCTCGTCGAGGATGATGAAGCGGGCGCCGAAGCTCAACGCCCGGGCGATCTCGACCATTTGCCGGTCCTCGACCTTGAGGTCGGAGGTTCGGGCCTCGGGGTCGACGTGTACGTCCCAGGTGCCGAGGAGTTCGGCGGCCTCGGCACGCAGCCTGCGCCAGCTGATGAAGCCGCGCCGCCGGGGCTGGCGGTTGATGAAGAGGTTCTCGGCGACCGTCAGCTCGGGGACGACGGTGGGCTTCTGGTAGACGCAGGCCACCTTGCGGCGCCAGGCGTCCCGGTCGGCCAACGCGGGCGCGGGTTCGCCGTCGAAGCGGACGTCGCCCTCGTCGGCGGCCTGAAGGCCGGTGAGGATGTGGACCAGGGTCGACTTGCCGGCGCCGTTGCGGCCGACGAGGGCATGGGACTCGCCGGGCAGGACGGTGAGCCGGCCGTCGGCGAGGGCGGTGGTGGGCCCGTAGCGCTTGACGATGTCGCGCGCCTCGACGAGGGGTGTGATCACGGCCGTACTCATTTGACCGTGTTGCCCCAGAGCTTGGGGTCGTCGACGTTGTCCTTGGTGACCAGCGGGGCGGGCAGCTGGTCCTCCAGGATGCCGCTGGGGAGCTTCACGATGGTCGAGTCGTGGTCCGTGGGGCCCGGCTCGAACGTCTTCCCCTCCATCGCCGCCTTGATGTAGTACATGCCGTACTTGGCGTACAGGTCGGCGGGCTGCGAGACGGTCGCGTCGATCTCGCCCTTGCGGATGGCGTCGAACTCCTGCGGGATGCCGTCGTTGGAGACGATCGTGATGTGGCCCGACTGCCCGGCCTTCTTCAGCATGCCCTTGGACTTGAGGGTCTGGAGGGTCGGCGCGAGGTAGACGCCGCCGGCCTGCAGGTAGATGCCCTTGATGTCGGGGTTGGCGTTCAGGAGGGTGTCCAGCTTGGAGGCCGCGGTGTCGGACTCCCACTTGGCCGGTATCTCCAGGACCTTCAGCTTGGGGAAGTTCTTCTTCACGCAGGCCCGGAAGGCCTCGGAGCGGTCCCGGCCGTTGACCGAGGCGAGGTCGCCCATGATCTGTACGACCTTGCCGGAGGGGATCTGCTCGCCGAGGTACTGGCAGGCCTTCTCGCCGTACGCCACGTTGTCGGCGCGCACCACCATCGCGACCTTGCCCTTGTCGGGCGCCACGTCGACGGCGACCACCGGCACGCCCTTGCGCTCCGCCTGGTCGAGGCCCGCTTCGATGGCCGCGCTGTCCAGCGGGGCGACGACGAGACCCTTCACCCCCTGGTTGAGCTGGTTGTTGATGTCGGTGATCTGCTGGGAGGGGTCACTGTTGGAGTTGACCGTCTTGAGTGCCTCGACGCCTTCGGAGTCGGCCATCTTCGGCACATAGTCGTTGTACGACTGCCAGAACGGCGAGGTCAGCAGGGGCAGGATCACCCCGACCTCGCCGCTGCCGCCGCCTTCGGCGCTCGCGGCGCCGGTGTCCTTGGTGCTGCCGCACGCGGCGAGCACGAGACAGCCGCCGACGACTGCGGCCACCGCCTTGCCCCTCCGCGAACTGTTCTGCTTCCGCGCTGTCGTGCCGTGCATCTGGCCGTGCATCTGGCGGCTCCTCGTTGAGCGTGTTCGAGCAGATGCCCGCATATTTATCAGACCACTTCGGCGATACAACACCCTCCGGGGGCAGATTCTCGCCGTTTCGAGCCGTAGTGGTCGGACCAACCTGGTGATTACACTGCGGCTCACCGGGCCCGCTCAGGCGCCTCGGGCGACGGGAGGAACGGCGTGGAAGACGAGACAGCCCCGCAGAAGGGCACCGTGACGCAGCGCGCCCTCGAGCAGATCAAGGCGATGATCGCCGAGGGACGGCTGGAGCCCGGCCAGCGCCTGCCGACCGAACGCGATCTGGCGGTCCAGCTCGGTATCTCCCGCAGCTCGATGCGCGAGGCGATCCGCGCACTGACGGTGCTGGGGGTCCTGGAGGCCCGGCACGGTTCGGGCATCTACGTCACCCAGTTGGAGGCCGGCGACCTGCTGGAGACGTTCGGCGTGGTCGCCGACCTCTCCCGGGGCCCGCGTCTGGTGGAGCTGCTGGAGGTGCGCCGCATCCTGGAGTCGACGGCGACGGCGCTGGCGGCGGCGCGCATCACGCCGGACCAGCTCGCCGAGGTCGAGAAGCATCTGACGGCGATGAACGCCACGGAGGACCCCGAGGAGATCCTCGCCCACGACCTGGCCTTCCACCGCGCGATCGCGGCCGCCGCCGGCAACGACACCATGGCGGCGATCCTGGAGGGCCTGTCCTCGCGCACCTTCCGCGCCCGCGTCTGGCGTGGCTACCAGGAGGAGGGCGCCTTCACCCGCACCCGCCGCGAACACGCCGCGATCCACCGCGCACTGGTGGCCCACGATCCGGAGGCGGCCCGGGCCGCGGCGGCGGCGCACGTGGGCGAGGTGGAGCAGTGGCTGCGGACGCAGCTGGGCGGCTGACCGCCGCCCGGCCGGGTCCGTGCCGTGAGCTACGGCTTCACGTCGAAACCGTGCTCCCGTCCGAGCGTCTCCAGTGACGCGTGGCCGGGGATGCCGTCGGCGTCATCGCCGGTGAGGCCGCAGCGGCGCTGCCAGGCGGCGTAGGCCTCGACGGTCGACGTGCCGAAGTGGCCGTCCGCGAGGTTCGATCCGAGGAGGCCCTCCGCGACGAGCGCCTTCTCCACGATCTTCACCCCGGGGTACGACACCGGTGCGCCCGGCGCGGCCGGGTCGTTCAGCGCCGCGGCGACCACCTTCGACACGTCGACCACCGGCCGCGGCGCGGGGTCGGGCGGCGACCCACCCGGCCGCGGCGCGCCCTCCTTCACCCACGCGTACAGGTGCCGGCCCGGACACTCCGTGGCGAGGCCGTCCCGGTGCCCCTTGATCTCGATGCCGGCACCGTGCTTCCGCAGCAGCTCGATGCCGTCGCGGATCGCGCCGAGCATCGCGTCCGTCGGCTTGGTGAGCCCCTCGTCGCCGACCAGACCCATGATCGCGTAGTGGCCGCGGTTGAGGTCCTGGTTGCCGTTCGCCCCGGTGCGTCTGCCGAGGCCCCGGCCCTCCAGGAGATGACCGTGCGGGCAGGCGCCGTAGTTGTAGGCGATGTCCGAGTAGTTCTCCTTCTTGTTCGCCAGGTGGTCGACCCGGATCTTCTTCCACTTGGCGATGCAGAGATCGTGGTCGTCGAGCAGCTGCACGCTGACCGGCGCGCCTTTGTAGTGGACTTTGACGCCCTTGGTCGACGTCTGCGTGGGTGCGGCGGATGCGGGCCAGCCGAGCTGGGCTCGCGTGACAAGCTTCAAAAGAGTGCCTCCAAGGCGCACATGGGACCCCGAATCGCCTTGATTCTGAGGCCGGTTGCCGCCCGCCACGCGATGCCGCGCCGCCGTTCACCCGTCAGTGGAGCGCAGTGCGCCGAAGCCGCAACGTCACCAGTTCGAAGGGCCGCAGGCGCAGGGCGACACGACGGCCGTCGTACGACGGTGTCTCCGGCAGCGGGCGTTCCAGCAGGTCCGTCGCCGCGACGTCCGCGACGTCGAATCCAGCCGCCAGCGTGGCCCGTACCCGGCCGCCGTGGGCCTCGTGGAGCCGCACGACCACATCTCCGCTGCCGTCGTCGGCCAGCTTGACGGCCGTGATCACGACTGCGTCCCGGTCCACCGTCACCAGCGGCGCCACCTCCCGCGCGCCGGTCACCGACCGCTCCGGCAGGTTGATCCGCCAGCCCTCGCGCACCGCGTCCCCGATGCCCGCGCCGGGCACCAGCGCGTGCCGGAAGCGGTGGACGCCCTGGTCGGTCTCGGGGTCCGGGAAGCGCGGGGCGCGCAGGAGGGACACCCGGACCGTGGTGGTCGTGCCGCGGTCACCGCCGGTGCGGACCGTGCGGGTCACGTCATGGCCGTACGTCGAGTCGTTGACGACGGCGACGCCCCAGCCCGGCTCCTCCAGGTGCACGAACCGGTGGTTGCAGGCCTCGAACTTGGCCGCCTCCCAGGAGGTGTTGGTGTGTGTGGGCCGGTGGAAGTGCCCGAACTGGGTCTCGGACGCGTACCTTTCGGCGTGCACGTCGAGCGGGAAGGAGAGCTTCAGGAACTTCTCCGTCTCCTGCCAGTCCACCTCGGTGTCCACCAGCAGCCGCCGCTCCCCCGGCGCGAGGGAGAGCAGTTGGGTGACGCGGGAGTCGCCGAAGGACCGTGCGATGCGCACGCCCTCCCCCTCGGGGGCGATCTCGTCCAGGTCGGTCAGATCGGTGACGGTGTTGCGGTAGAACTCGTCGACGTCCCAGGCGTCCCACATGTTCGGGAAGTCGGGGTGCAGCTGGAGCAGGCCCGCGGCTCCACCCGGCGCGATCGTCTCGCGGTCGGCGTCGATGTCGTACGCCGACACGACCAGGCCCCGTGCGTCGATCTCCACGCGCAGCAGGCCGTTGTCGAGGACGAACCCGCCGTCCGGGCGGGGCGCGAGTGCCGTGCGGCCCTCCGTCACCGGGGGGCGTGCCCCGCCCGCCGGTACGCCCTCGCGCGGGTGCGGGGCGGAGTTGAAGACGAGCTCGGTCTCACCCTCGCCCGCCAGCGCTCGCTGGGCCGACTCGATGATCGCGGTCAGCTCGCCCGCGAGGCGCTCGTACGTCGTGCGTGCCTCCCGGTGCACCCACGCGATGGACGAGCCGGGCAGGATGTCGTGGAACTGGTGCAGCAGCACCGTCTTCCAGATGCGGTCCAACTCCTCGTACGGGTAGGAAAATCCGGTACGAACGGCCGCGGTCGCGGCCCACAGTTCGGCCTCGCGCAGGAGGTGCTCGCTGCGTCGGTTGCCCTGCTTGGTCTTCGCCTGGCTGGTGAGGGTGGCGCGGTGGAGTTCGAGGTAGAGCTCCCCGACCCAGACCGGTGGGTTCGCGTACTCGGCCTCGGCCTTCTCGAAGAACTCCGCCGGGGTCTCCCAGACCACGGTCGCCGAGCCTTCGAGGTCCCGCAGCCGGGCCGCCTTCGCGACCATCTCGCGGGTGGTGCCGCCGCCTCCGTCGCCCCAGCCCGTCGGGGCGAGGGAGTGCCGGGCGACGCCCTTGTCCTTGAAGTTGCGGGCCGCGTGGGCGATCTCGCTGCCCTTCATGGAGCAGTTGTAGGTGTCGACGGGCGGGAAGTGGGTGAAGATCCGGGTGCCGTCGATGCCCTCCCACTGGAAGGTGTGATGCGGGAACTTGTTGGTCTGTGACCAGGAGATCTTCTGGGTCAGGAGCCATTTGGAGCCCGCGGCCTTGATGATCTGCGGCAGTCCGGCGGCGAAGCCGAAGGTGTCCGGCAGCCACGCCTCGTCGTTCTCGACCCCGAACTCGTCGAGGAAGAACCGCTTGCCGTGCACGAACTGCCGGGCCATCGCCTCCGAGCCCGGCATGTTGGTGTCCGACTCCACCCACATCCCGCCGGCCGGCACGAACCGCCCGTCCGCCACCGCCTTCTTCACCCGCGCCCACACCTCGGGCCGGTGCTCCTTCACCCACGCCCACTGCTGGGCCTGCGACATGGCGAAGACGAAGTCGGGCTCGTCCTCGAGCAGCGCGGTCATGTTGGATGTCGTACGGGCCACCTTGCGCACGGTCTCGCGCAGCGGCCACAGCCATGCCGAGTCGATGTGCGCGTGCCCGACGGCGCTGATGCGGTGGGCGGACGGCGCGGCGGGCGTGGCCAGTACCTCGGCCAGCCGTTCCCGGGCGCGTGCCGCCGTGCCGCCCACGTCCTGCAGGTCGATCGTGTCCAGGGCCTGGTCCACCGCCCGCAGGATGTCCCAGCGGCGCGCCGACTCCACCCGCAGCTCGGCCATCAGCTCGCCGAGCACCTCCAGGTCGATGACCAGCTGCCAGACGTTCTCGTCGAGGACGGCGAGGTCCATGCGGGTGAGCGTGTACTGGGGTTCGCTGCCGGCGGTGTCCTTGTCGCCCAACTGCGTGGGCAGGAAGGGGTGGTAGTCGAGGATGACCGGGTTGGAGGCCGCCTCGATGTGCAGCCGCACCCGCTCCCCGCCCTCGACGGGGGCGCCGATGCGCACCCACTGGTTGCGCGGGTTGAGGCCCTTCACCGGGGTGCCGTCAGGACGGTAGACCAGGCCCTCGCACTGGAAGCCGGGCATGTTCTCGTCGAACCCGAGGTCGAGGAGTGCCTCGACCGTCCTACCGGCCCACGCCTCGGGCACCGTCCCGGTGACCCGGAACCAGCTGGTGCCCCACGGAGCACCCCACCGCGCCCCCACCTCTATCGGCTCGGGCTCGGCCGCGAGTCCCTCAGCGACCGGCACCGGCTCGCCGGGCGCATGCCACACCGCGACGTCCAGGGGCACGGACTCGGGGTACACGGCGGGTCGGATGCGCTCGTCGAGGACGCGCTTGAGGCGGGCTTCGACCAGGCTGCGGTCGTCATGCATGCGGGGTGCTCCAAGGGTGAGGGCGGTTACCAGGTGTGCGTCACGGTCACGGGGGCCGACGCGGTGTAGAGCTCCCCTACGGCACGCAGTTCCAACCGTGCGGCCCGCTCCCCCTGTTCGGGTTGCAGACCGGCGACGAAGTAGGCCGGCTGACAGGTGCCGCCGAGGAAGCGCCGGGTGCCGTCGGCAAGGACGCGGTGCAGGATGTGGTGGCGTACGTCATCGCCGGAGCCGGGATTCCACGCGAGACGCAGGTCTCCGCCGGACCCCGCGGTGATCCGGAATCCGGTCGGCGCCGCCGGCGTGGTGACGGCTTCCCGGACCGCGATGCCGCCCAGCCGCCACTTCACGGCCCCGCCCGTCGCAGTGAGCCGGACGCCGATCGCGTGCGCGGTGCCGGTCAGGCCTGTGAGTCGTACGGTCGAGGTCTGCCATGCGCCGCCCGAGTTCACGGGGAAGTACGTGTACGGCGGTGTCGCGCCCGGACTGCTCGGCTCGGCCGTGGCCACCGCCAACTCGACCTTCACGCTGCCCGCATCGGTCCGGTGCGTCAGCTCGACGACCGTGTCGGCCGTGATCGGCAGCCGGGTCGCGTACACGTCCAGGACCGCCGGCCCGTCCAGCGCGCCGTCGACGAGCACGCTGCTCCCGCCACGCCACGCGTCCTCGAAGTCGAGCGTCACGGCGGGGCGCCGTCCGTCGGTGTGCACGACCCAGCGCCGGGACGGCAGCCGGTCCTGCAGGCCCAGGTGGTTCCACGGCTTGTCCGACGTCACCTCCCCGTCCTCGTACCACCGCAGCCCGTGCCCGGTGTTGAACACGCTCGCGAAGGGGACCGCCGTGGCCGTCGACCGGTCGGCGACCGTCACGGCCGGTGCCCGCCAGTCGTCCGTGCCGTCCGGCCGGGACGGGTCCAGCGAACGCCCGGTCCAGAACCGGTCGTCGGCGGCGTGGAACGCTCCCGGTCCGCGGCCGTCCGCGGGCAGGTGGTTGCGTGTCCACTCGGGCCGGTAGAAGCCGACCGACACCACGTGCGCCTTGTCGCGGGGCACCATGGCGTCCCAGTTCACGGACGAGTTCCAGCCGTTCGACTCGACGTCGACGCCCGCCCACAACTCGTAGCGGCTGCGGCCCAGTTGACCGGCACGTTGACCGGACGAGGTCAGCTTCGCCGCCGTCCACCGGAAGTCGACGAACATGTCGTCCGCGGCCTGGAAGAACGCCTCGTTCTGGGAGTTGAGGGCGCCCTGCCAGCTCACGGACCCGTTCACGGTCATCGAGTCGTACCAGGTGACGCGTTGGCCCTTGGCCTTGGCGAGCGTCTTCAGCTCGCGCATGAAGCCCAGCATCGCCGTGCCCAGCGCGGTGTTCCCTCCGCTGGTCTCGGCGTTGACGAACCACCCGTCGAAGCCGTACGCGTCGGCGACCGCGACCAGCCGCTCGGCCAGCGGATATCGCCCGGCGGCGTCCTTTTGCACCAGGTCGCGGGTCCACTGCAGCTGCCCGCCGTAGGCGACGGGCGGCAGGAAGATGTTGCCGAGCACGGGTACCCCGTGCCGGTGGGCGGCGTCGACGATCGGCGCGTTCGGCGCGAGGATCAGCCCCTCCCCCGACGAGCCGCCCCAGAAGACCAGCTCGTCGATGTAGGCCCAGTGGGTGAGGGCGTAGTAGTCGGCGGTGGCCGCGCCCTGAGAGGGGTTGCTCGCGGTCGGGCCGAACGACACCAGGGACTGGATGCGGGCCTGGCCCGCGCGGGCGGTGCCGTTGACCGGGGCCGGGGTGAAGCGCGGGGCGAGCGGCACGGTCGAGGCGTTGAAGGCGAGGTCCGCGTCGTCGGCCGGGCGCCAGGACTTCAGGCTGCGCCAGGTGATGCCGGCACCCGGGGTGCCGGAGGGCAGCGAGTCGGGGTACCAGTAGGAGGCGTACGGCTGGAGCGCGGCGGCTCTGGGCCGCGGTGCCGCCACCGCCGGTGCCGAGGGGAGCATCGCGGCCGTGGCGGCGGCGATGAGGACGGTGCGTCTGGTGGGTTTCACGAGCGGGTGCCTCCTTGTGGGGTGGGGAGTACCTGATCGGGTGCGACGACCTCGGTGATGCCGCGCGCCGCCAGGTGTTCCTGGTCGGCGGCACGCACGTCGAGGACGGTGGTGGGGCGGACGCGGTCGGCGACCAGCCGGAAATAGGCGTCGAAGACCGCGCCGCCCGGCGCGCAGAGTGAGCGGGTGGACGGATCGGCGGGCACGATCAGCGCCGTCGTACGCGGCTCGGGCGGCCGTGGCGCCTCCTGGGCCGCCCGCTCCAGCACCCGGGCGGCGTCCTTCGGCTTGCGGTCGTTGGTCAGCAGCCCGAGCCCGTATTCGAGCCCGGGGAAGTCGGCCAGCTCACGGGACACGTCGTGGGAGCACCACCAGGTGATGCCCCACAGGTCGGGGCAGTCCAGGGCGTTCGCGACGGTCGCCTCGGTGAAGGCGGCGGCGTGCTCGGGCGGGACGAGGGGCGCGGGCGCGCCGACCTCCTGGAGCCAGACGGGACGGCGCGGGTCGTCGGCCCACGCCTTGCTCAGCTCGACGAGGTACGCGGCATGGTGCTCGGCCGGGACGGAGGTACGGCCGTGGCGCTGGGCGGTGCCGTTGAAGACCCAGGAGTGCACGGCCGTGACGGCACCGTGCCGGGCGGCCTGAGCGGGCGTGAACGGCTGGTCGTCCTGGTACCAGGTGGCGTCGTACTCGGCGTGCAGGTGCAGCCGCCCGGGTGCGCCCTCCTCACAGGCGCCCAGCATGCGCGTCAGCCAGCGGTCGATCTCCTCCTCGGTCGCCCGGTCGGGGTCGGGATGCGGGCCCGCCGAGAACTGGTTGACCTCGTTGCCGAGGGTCATGCCGAGGAAGTTCGGCCGGTCGGCGAGGGCGGCGGCGAGGGTGTGCAGGTAGGCGGCCTGGCCGTCGAGGACGTCCGGGTCGGTGAAGAGGTTCCGGCGGTGCCAGGTCCGGGTCCAGGCAGGCAGGAAGTCGAAGCTGCTCAAGTGACCCTGCAGACCGTCCACGTTGACGTCGAGGCCGCGTTCGGCGGCGGCGTCGACGAGCTGGACCAGCTGGTCGACGGCGCGGCCGCGGATCAGGGTGCGGTTCGGCTGGAAGTACGGCCACAGCGGGAACACCCGGACGTGGTCGAGACCCAGCGCGGCGACGGAGTCGAGGTCGGCGCGCACGGAGTCGAGGTCGAAGTCGAGCCAGTGGTGGAACCACCCCTCGCTCGGGGTGTAGTTGACGCCGAAGCGCACGGCAGAAGGCATGCGTGTCCTTGTGACGGAGGTACGGATGGCCGGCTCGGCGGGTCAGCCCTTGACGGCGCCCTCCCCGACGCCCCGGAAGAAGTACCGCTGGAGACAGGCGAAGAGGGCGATCAGCGGCGTCACGGCGATGATCGTGCCCGCGGCGACGAGGCGTTCGTCGTTGGCGAAGGTGCCGTGCAGATAGTTGAGGCCGATGGTCAGCGTGAACTTGGACGGGTCGCTCAGCACGATGAGCGGCCACAGGAAGTCGTCCCAGGCGCCCATGAAGGCGAAGATCGCGACGACGGCAAGGGTCCCCTTCACCGACGGCACGGCGATGCGCAGGAACCGCTGCCAGACGTTGGCGCCGTCGACGTAGGCCGCTTCCTCGATCTCGTACGGCAGATTGAGGAAGGCGTTGCGCATCAGCAGCACGTTCAGGGCGCTGATGCAGCCGGGCAGTACGACGCCGACGAGGGTGTTGTTGAGGCCGAGCTCCCGCATGGTCGTGAACTGGGCGATGATGATGCCCTCCACGGGCACGAGCATCGCGAGGATGAACGCGAGCGTGGCCGCGCGGCGGCCCCGGTAGCGCAGCCGGGCGAGGGCGTAGCCGGCGAGTGCCGCGCCGACGCAGTTGGTCACGACGTTGGCGGCGGCGACCTTCAGCGAGTTGAGGGCGTAGTCCCAGACGGGGATGGTCTCGGCGACGCGCTCGTAGTTGTGCAGGGTGGGATCGCCGGGCAGGAACTTCGGCGGGGAGCTGAAGATGTCCTCGGTGGGGCCCTTCAGCGAGGTCGACAGCTGCCAGAGGAACGGGCCGACGGTGAGGGCGAGCACGCCGAGCAGCAGCAGGTAGCGCAGGGCGAGTTCCCATACGCGGACGCGGCGGCCGTGCTCGTCGGTGACGCGGGGTTCGCGCGCGACGGCCGGGGCCTTGGACTTCGCCTTCGCCTTCGCCTTCGCCTTCGCCTTCGCCTTCGCCGCGGGCCGTACCTTCTCCAGCACGCTCATGACTCGTCCTTCCGGTCCGCGCGCAGCACGAGCAGCATCAGGGCGACGGTGACGACGAACACGACGACCGAGATGGCCGAGGCGTAGCCGACCCTGCCGGTCAGGCCGGTGCCGGTGCGCTGGACGAGCATCACGAGGGTGGTGTCCTCGCCCGCCGGGCCGCCGCTCGGGCCGGCCATCAGGTAGACCTCGGAGAAGACCTTGAACGCGGCGACCGACGACAGCGCCCCGACCAGGACCATGGTGGAGCGGACGGCGGGCACGGTGACCGTGAGGAACCGGCGGATCGCGCCCGCTCCGTCCACGGCGGCGGCCTCGTGCAGTTCGCGGGGCACGTTGGCGAGCGCGGCCAAGTAAATGATCATGTAGTAGCCGAGTCCCTTCCAGACCGTCACGGCCATCGCGCTCAGCAGGAGCAGCCACTGGTCGCTGAGGAAGCCGACCCGGCCGACGCCGATCGTCTCGAGGAGCGAGTTCACCAGACCCCGCTCGTCGAGCAGCCACACCCAGATCAGCCCGACCACGACGATCGAGGCGACGACCGGCGTGTAGAAGGCGGACCGGAAGAAGGTGATGCCGGGGATGTTCTTCTGCACCAGCAGCGCGAGCAGCAGGGGCAGGACGACGAGGGCGGGGACGACGCCGACGACGTAGAGCGTGCTGTTGCGCAGGCCGATCCAGAACATGTCGTCGCCGAGCAGCTCGCGGAAGTTGGCGAGGCCCACGAACTCGCCCGGGATCAGCGTGCGGCGGTCGGTGAAGGCGTTGACCAGCGTGGAGACGAACGGGTACAGGATGAAGGCGCCGATGATCAGCAGGCCGGGCGCGGCGAACAGCCAGGGGCTGGTGGGCAGTTGGCGCCGCACCCGGGAGACACGTGGGACAGCCGAGCTCGCCATGATGGATCAGCCCTGCTGCTGAAGGAGCCGGTTACAGGCCTCGACAGCGTTGTCAAGAGCTTCCTTGGGGCTCTCCTTGCCCTGCAGGGCCTTGGCCACCTCGTTGCGCAGCTCGGTCTTCATCTGCTCGCTGAACAGCACGGGCGTGTAGTTGACCGCGTTCTTCAGCGACTTGGCGGCGGCGACCCGCACGCGCGTCTCGTCGGTGCCGTCCTCCTTGGTGAAGTACGGGTCGTCGAGGGAGCCCGCGGTGCTGGGGAAGATCGCGACCTGCTTGGCGAACGACATCTGGTGCGCGGCGTCGGTGACGTAGTGGGCGAAGGCGACCGCGGCGGGCGCACGCTTCGTCCGCGCGTTGACCATCACGCCCATCACGTACATGTTCACGTGGCCGGTGCTGGTGATCTGATCCGTGATCCCGATGTTCTTGTACAGGTTCGGCGCCTGCTTCTTGAAGTTGCCGAGGTCCAGTGCGCTGCCGGGGTTCATGGCGACCGCCCCGGTGAGGAACTTCTTGCCGGACGACTCGGGGGTGGCGGTCAGCGCCTGCGGGTCGAGGGCCTTGGCGTCGTACAACTCCTTGTACTTGGTGAGGAGTTCGACTCCCTTGGCGTCGTTGAAGGTGAAGGCGGTGCCCTCCTTGTTCATGAGCTCGACGCCGTAGCGGCCGAAGTCCTCGACGGTGGGCACGTTGGCGAGGGTGGCGACCTTGCCGTCGGTCTTGTCCGCCATCTTCAGGGCAGCGTCGAAGACCTCGTCGTACGTCTTCGGCGGCTGCTCGGCATCGAGTCCGGCCTCCTTGAAGAGGGACTTGTTGTAGAAGAGCGGGCCGGTGTTGAGGTACCAGGGGAAGGCGTACGTGCCGGTCGTGCCCGGTATCCGGTGGCTGGCCCAGGCACCCTCCAGATACTCCTTCTTGTACTGGGAGGCGGCCTTGTCGAGGTCGAGCGCGAGGCCCGCCTTGGCGAGCGGGGCGACCAGGTCCGGCGAGACGTTGACGACGTCCGGGAGGGTGCCGCCGGCGGCGTCCGCGCTGATCTTGTCGGCGTAGCCCTCGGCGGGCTGGTCGATCCACTTCACGTCGGTGCCGGGGTACTTCTTCTCGAAGTCGGCGATCAGGCCCTCGAAGTAGGGCTTGAAGTTGGCGCGGAGGTTCCAGGTCTGGAAGGTGATGTCGCCCTCCACCTTGCCGGAGGCGTCTGCGGTGCCGCTGTCGCCTCCTCCCGAGCCGCAGGCACTGAGCGGCAGGACGACACAGGCGGCGAAAACGGCGGCGAGGGCTCTGCGGGGACTACGGGAAACGGGCACCGTGAACCGTCCTCCTTAGCGGGCGGGTTGGTCGACGAGGCAGACCCTGCACGCCGCCCCACGGGCCCGTCAATGGCTCTTGCGGAGCTAATTTCATTAGTGACTAATGCGCATTAGGGTCACCGAGCTGAACCGCATTAGGTTCACGGACCTGAACCGTATTAGTGCATACTGCTCCGGGAATGAGTCGTGGGAATGTGCCGGCGGAATGGGGAATCGCCATGTCAGGCAAGCGGTCACCGGCCCGTCGGCCGACGATGAAGGACATAGCGCGGCACGCGGGGGTCTCGCAGAGCGCGGTCTCCTTCGCGCTGAACGGCCGGTCCGGCGTGTCGGAGGAGACCCGCGACCGGGTGCGGCGGGTCGCCGAGGAACTGGGCTGGCGGCCCAGTACTGCAGCCAGGGCGCTGTCCGGGGAGGGCGCGGCGACGGTCGGCTTCGTGCTGGCGCGTCCGGCCGACACGTTGGGGGTGGACTCGTTCTTCCTCCAACTCGTCTCGGGCATCCAGGAGGTGCTGGCGGAGCGGCATCTCGGGCTGCTGTTCCAGGTGGTGGAGGACGTCGCCGACGAGTGCGCGGTGTACCGCCGCTGGTGGGCCGAGCACCGGGTGGACGGTGTCCTCGTCGTCGACCCGCGCACCGACGATCCCCGTCCCGACCTCCTCGACGAACTCGGCCTGCCCGCCGTGGTGATCGGCGGCGCTCCCTACGACCGCCATCCCGGGCTCTCCACGGTCTGGGCGGACGACGCGGGAGCGATGGCCTCGGTCGTGGACGGCCTGTACGCCCTCGGCCACCGGCGGATCGTGCACATCGCCGGCCTGCCGGGCCTCGCCCACACCGAACGCCGCATCCGCACCCTGCGCGCCGAGGCCGGGCGGCGTGGCCTGACCGAGGTGAAGTCGGTGACCACCGACTACTCCGACGCCGAGGGCGCGGCGGTCACCCGCCGGGTGCTGGAGGACCCGGCTCCCCCGACCGCGCTGATCTACGACAACGACGTGATGGCGGTGGCCGGCGCCGCCGCGGCGGCCGAACTCGGCTTCGCCGTGCCCGCGGACGTCTCGGTGGTGTCCTGGGAGGACTCGGCACTGTGCCGCATCGTCAGGCCATGGCTGTCCGCCCTGTCCCGGGACAGCGTGGAGTTCGGCCGCACGGCGGCACGTGAACTGACCGCCCTGCTGGACGGGGGGTCGGCACGGGCGGTACGGGTGCCGGTGCCGCGGCTGATCGAGCGGGGGAGCACGGGGGTGGCGCGGGGCGCGTGAGCCCACGCACCTAGGTCAGCGGCCGACCGCCGAGGCCGGTCCGGTCGGCGCCGCGAGGTGAGAAGGTCATCGGTCCGATCCATCCGTGCCGGATGAGGGCGACTTGGGACGGCAGCGGTGTCACGGGATCGACGGGCCGGCCACGTGACCAGTTCGCGAACAGCCCCTCGGTCGTCTCGACGGCGGCCACCACCATGGTCACCTTCAGGTCTCCGTCGCTCCAGGTGTTCCACAGGGCCCAGCCCTCCGGCCTGGGCTCCACGCCGATGCGCGCGCACACGTCCTCGTACGTCTCCTCCACCCAGGCCGGCATGGTCCCCGGTCTCAGCACGGTGGCTCCGGCGAGTCGGACGGTGGGCCGGTCCTCCTCCAGGCAGCCGTCACCGCTGAAGTGGTAGTGGCGCAGAGCCCGAGCGAGGGCGTTCACGCTGCGTTGCAGAGGTGTCGAGCCTTGCGGGTCCTCCAGGTACGAGAGCCAGCCCTCGTCGGACGCCGCCGCCCGGACACGGCCGGCCAGGCGCTCTATCTCGCGGAGGTAGTCCTGATCACTGAGCTCGCGGGACGTCATCAGTGCAGCCCCTGCAGCCCTTCGTACGCGGCGGTCACGATCTCCATCCCCCGGGTGTCCTCCGCGGGCTCGCGCATCTGCTGCGTCACGTACGCCACCACCATCCGGCTGTCGGGCTCGATCATCACGAGGGAGCCGCCCCAGCCGCCCCAGCCGTAGGCGCTGCCGAACAGGCCGTAGCCCAGGCCCCACCGCATCGGCATGCCGAGGACGCGGTCGTCGCCGGCGAACTGCTCCTGCCGGGCGCGGTCGCAACCGGCCCGGGACAGCAGCCGGACCCCGTTCACCTCTCCCCCGCAGGCCGGCAGCGACTGGACCGACGCCACCGAACGGGCGTTGCCGAAGCCGCTCGCCGCCGGGATCTCGGCGCGGCGCCAGGCCAGGCTGTTGCCGTCGCGGACACGGACGCCGTTTCCCGCCTCGGAGCCCGTGGGGTTGTCGGGCGCGCTCGCCGCGTAGTCCTCGCCCTGCCCCGTCGGCGGGATCGTGCGCGCGACCCGATGGTCGTGCTCGGCGGCCAGTCCGATGTGGAAGTCCGCGTCCAGCGGCCCGGTCACCTCCTCGGCGAGGAACTCGCCCACGCTGCGACCGGTGATCCGCCGTACGACCTCGCCGACGAGGAACCCCTGGGTGAGCGAGTGGTACCCGGCCGCCGCGCCGGGCTCCCATCGCGGGGCCCGCGCGGCGAGCCGTGCCGTGGCGGCGGGCCAGTCGTACAGCTCCTCGACCGGCCCGTCCCAGTCGGGCAGACCGGCGGTGTGCGAGAGCAGGTGCCGTACGAGCACCTTCTCCTTGCCCGCCGCCGCGAACTCCGGCCAGTAGCGGGAGACCGGTGCGTCCGGGTCGAGCTCGCCGCGGTCGGCCAGGACGAGGGCGCACAGAGCCGTCATCGTCTTGGTCACCGACCAGACGTTGACGATCGTGTCGCGCTCCCACGGGACGGTGCGCCCGGCGTCCGCGAAGCCGCCCCAGACGTCCACGACCGGCTCACCGTCCACGAAGACCGCGACCGAGCCGCCCGCGTCCCCCGCGTCCAGCGTCGCGGCCAGCGCGTTCGGCACAGCGAGGAACAGGTCGTCGTACGTGCCCTGAATGTCGGCCATGAGCCCTATCCAGCCCGCGCCGTCCCGTCCCGGTCAACCGGTTTTCGGGCTCCTCGACCCGTACGGCGGTCAGATCCGCGACCGGTACAGCCCGAACTCCACGATGCGCACCGCGGCCCGCGAGCCGGTCACCCGTACCCGCCACCGCCGCGCCCGCACCGGAGCCGCCAGCAGCAGAATGCGACTCGCGCCGATCGCCCCCGCGCGGGTCACCTCCGCCCAGGCACCGTCCCGCTGGGCCTCGACGACGAAGCTCTCCACCTGCTGGCCGTGCCGGATGTCCTCCGCCAGCCGGATCCGGTCCACCTCCCGTTCGCGGCCGAGGTCGACGGTGACCCGCCCCGGCGACGCGGTCGTACGGCCGTCGCGCGCCAGGTCCTGCGGCAGCTCGCGGTCCACGCGCTCGCGGAACTCCCGCAGCCGTGCCACGTCAGCGGCCGGCAGCAGGCCGTCCGTGTCCGGCGGGATGTTGAGCAGGAGCACCGAGTTGCGGCCCACGGACCGGAAGTAGATGTCCGTAGAACCAGCCGTCCCGGATGGAGACGTCGCATTCGGCCGGCCACCACTGCAGGTGGTCGGCGACGGGCCGAGCCTGCACCAGTGCCGCACGGCTGCCCATGTCGGGGGCGTCGTACGCGAGGGCGTAGTCCGTCCGGCCGTAGTCCTTCTCCTGCACCGGTACGACGCTCCACTCGTCCTCCCGGGCCAGCCCGCCCTCGTTGCCGACCCACCGCACGTCCGGGCCGGACACGGCGAC
Source organism: Streptomyces sp. NPDC055013 (assembly GCF_053608645.1). Lineage (NCBI taxonomy): Bacteria > Bacillati > Actinomycetota > Actinomycetes > Kitasatosporales > Streptomycetaceae > Streptomyces > Streptomyces sp. NPDC055013. The sequence continues at coordinate 21,027 of NZ_JBSGVW010000031.1, read as the reverse complement.
CACGGCGTCGGGCGCGAGCGAGCGGACGAGGGTGTACCAGCTGTCCCAGTCGTACTTCTCCACCTTGTCCGGCGGGATGCGGCCCTGCGCCCCGTCGAACCAGACCTCGTCGATCGGGCCGTACTCGGTGAGGACCTCGTAGAGCTGGTTGAGCATGTGGGCGCCGTAGTCGGTGGCGGGCAGGGTGTACGTCGGTGCCGCCGCCGGGGTGCGGTCGTCGGCCTCGACGGGGGTCGGGACGATGTGGTCGGTGCGGGCGCTGCCGTTGGCGTACACGCCGTGCAGGTACTGGTTCTCGTCGGCCGGTGAGATGTAGACGCCGACCTTGATGCCGTGCCGGCGCATGGAGTCGGCGAAGGAGCGCAGCACGTCGCCCCGGCCCTCGCGCCAACTGCTCGAGGCCACCGAGTGGCCGGTGTAGCGGGACGGGTAGAGCACGAAGCCGTCGTGGTGCTTGACGGTGAGGATGGCGAGCCTGAAGCCGCCGTCGCGCAGGGCGCGGGCCCACTGGTCGGTGTCGAGGCCGGCCGGCTGGAACACGTCCGGGTCCTCGTCGCCGGTGCCCCACTCCAGACCGGTGAAGGTGTTCACTCCGAAGTGCAGGAACGCGGTGCGCTCCAGCCGCTGCCAGGCGATCTGCCGTGCGGTGGGGCGGACTTGGGAGGCCTTGCGGACCAGGTCGGCCTCGGTGTCGTCGGGGCTGACGGGGATGCGGTAGCGGGCATCGGTCGAAGCGGCGGCGGGTGCCGCGAGGGCGGGTCTTGTCGCGCCGGTCGCGGCGAGGACAGCGGCTGTCGCGACGAAGACGCGTCGGGAAACGGCCATGGGACGGCTCCTCGGGTCGGGTCCTCGGGTCAGGTGCTCAGGTGCCATACGGCGGGCGTGTGCCGGTCGGGCGGGTACTGCACGAGCCGGCTGTCCTCCGCCACGCTCAGCGCCATCCGCGTGATCGCGTTCACGAGCCGGTAGCCACCCGCCACGGGTTCCAACTGCCAGCGCTGGAGGGTGCTTTGCGCATCGCATGCCTGGGGCGCCGCCTCCACTCCGGGCTGCAGCGGCACGTTGAGCGTGAGCTTTCCGCCGCGCACCTCGAGGCAGCCCTCCGCGGACCGCAGGGTCACGTAGCCGTCGGCGGTGCGCTTCACCTCGGCGGCGAAGGACCGGCCGGGCGTGCGGAAGGTGTACGATCCGTCCGCCACCGGTACCCGCGTCAGGTCCCGCCACCCCGGCGCGTGCCCGACAGTCGTACCGCGCGCGGTGAACTGGGCGTAGGTGGCGTCGGGGTGCGGTTCGCCCCAGGTCGCCTGGGCGATGTGCCGAAGGGCGGGCCACAGGGCGACGGCGACCTCGTTCTCGGTCTCGCCGCGGCCGTTGTCGGGCCACAGGCTGATCTTCGCGCCGGTGATGCCTGCACGGGAGGCCAGCTTCTCCCCCTCGAAGCTGCGCGGGTCCCAGCTCTGGTCGTACAGCCCCTTGGTGTCGCTGTGGAAGCCGCCGCGGACCAGGTAGAGGGCGTAGGCCGCATTCATCAACGGATACCCCTGGTCGCGGAGTCGGCTCGGTTTCACCGCCACGTTCAGCCAGTGCTCGACCGTCGTTCCGGCGGTCACCGGGACGGTGTTGGCTCCGGTGAGCCCGTCGTTCCAGATGCGCAGCTTCCTGCCCTTGGCCGCCGCGTAGGTGTGGACACGGTTGACGAAGTCGATGAACGCGTCCTGCGGTGTGGCGTCCGGGCCGTACTTGTCCTGCGCGTACTTCAGGATCTGCGGGTACTTGGCGAAGTCGGAGCCGAGCATGTACTCGTCGGCTCCCATGTGCCAGGAGGTCGCGGGGAAGACCTCGGCGTACTCGTCGATCAGGCCGGCGTAGTAGGCGAAGGCCTCCGGCCGGGTGATGTCGAGACGCGAGGGCTGCCTGTTGCCGTCGGAGTCGGTGAGCTGGAGATCCGGGCGGTTCTCGATCCACGGGTCCATGTGCCCCGGGGAGTTGATCTCGGGGATGATCTCGACGTGGTACCGCTTGCCGAGGGCGACCAGGCGGCGGATCTCGTCCTTGGTGTAGTAGCCCCAGCTGTTGGCCTCGGGGTGGGCCTCGCTCTTCACCTTCAGTTCGAGGAGCAACTGGTTGAGCTTGTGGTACGCCATCTCGCGGACGAGGTTCTCCAGCCACGGCATCGAGATGTTGATGTAGCAGGCACAGACGCCGACGCCCCGCTCCTTGTAGCGCGGTACGTCGACCGTGCGGCCGGCCGGGATCCGGTCGCCCTGGGCGAGGAGCTGGAGGAGGGTGCGGGTGCCGTAGAAGGCGCCGGTCTCGGTCGCCGCGGTGATCGAGAGCCGCTTGTCCGCGTGGAGTCGGTAGCCCTCCGCGCCGAGGGAGGTCCGGGCGGGCGCGACGTCGATAACGATGTCACCGGTCCGGGCGCCGCCGCGCACCACGGGAACCCTGCCGTGGCCGTCGTCGTCGAGGTCGTCGGCCAGGGTGCCGGCGACCCGCCGCTCGGTCGCGCTGTCGGCCACCAGGCGAGTGGAGCGCCCGTACGTGTAACTGCCGGGTGCCGGCGTCCAGTCGGCCAGGGCCGGCACCGTGACCGGCGCCCTCTGCTCGTCCTCCGCGAGCGCCGGCACCGGGGCCGCGAGCAACAGCATCAGCGCCGCGAGGACACTGAACGATCGCCAGCGTCTCCTCATGAGGCACCCCCATTCATCGGATGTCTGATGATTGGGCGGGCCCCAGAGGCTGTCAATGGGATGCGGCTGGCGCCGAGTTGACTGATTGATCGGATGATGCGCAGGTCAGCGGGGTGGTGTCGAGGAGAGGCGCTGTGAAAAGTCCAAGAAGACCGTCCCGAATATCCAAGCCGGGCGACCTCTCGACGCCGGGCCTGCCGCCGGGCAGAGTTCTCCTACATACTCGCGAGTAAGCACCGAGGAGCGCCCGTGACCAACTGGGTCGGCCGGACCGCCGCCGAGATAGCCGCCGCCGTACGCGAGAAGCAGGCCACGCCCCGTGAGGTGGTGGCCGAGCACCTGGCCCGGATCGAGCGGCTGGACGGCCGCGTCGGCGCCTTCCGGGTGGTCCGGGCGGAGGCGGCGCTCGCCGAGGCCGACGAGGTGGGCTCGCGCGCCGACCTCGCCGAACTGCCCCTGGCGGGCGTGCCGGTGGCCGTCAAGGACAATCTCGCGGTGGGCGGCGAGTCCAAGCGCATCGGCTCCGCGGCCACGCCGGACACGCCGGCCGCCGACGACCACGTCACCGTGGCCCGGCTGCGGGCCGCCGGCGCGGTGGTCGTGGGACTGACGAACGTGCCGGAGCTGTGTGTCTTCGGCACCACCGAGGGCGTGCATGGCACCGCCCGCAACCCGTGGGACACCTCGCGCACGGCGGGCGGGTCGTCCGGCGGCAGCGCGGCCGCGGTCGCCGCGGGCATGGTGCCGATCGCCCTCGGCAACGACGGCATGGGCTCCCTGCGCATACCGGCGGCCAACTGCGGCCTGGTCACCATCAAGCCCGGCACCGGAGTGGTCCCGGCCGGCGTGAGTGACGGCGACTGGTTCGGCATGTCGGAGAACGGCCCGCTGGCCACCACGGTCGAGGACGCGCGCCTGATGCTGTCGGTCCTCGCGGACACCGAGGTCGTGGGTCCGGCGGCGCCCGGCACGCACAGGATCGCCGTGTCCCTGCGCAGCCCGCTCGCCGGGGTCACCATCAGCAGGCCGTACGCGACCGCCGCACGCGACGCCGCCGGGCTGCTGATCAAGGCGGGTCACCAGGTACGACGCGCCGACCCGCCGTATCCCATGTCGCTGGGGGTCACTTCCCTGACGCACTGGACTGCGGGCACGGCGGTGGACGCGCAGGGCCTCGACCCGGCGCGACTCACCCGCCGGACCCGGGTTCACGCCGCCGTCGGCAGGCATTTCGTCAACCGGGTGCGGATCGGCGAGAGCCGGGAGCAGCTGCGCCGGCGGCTGGAGCCGTTCTTCGCCGAGTACGACGTGCTGCTCACCCCGGCCCTGGCCCGCCGCTCCCCCAAGTCCGAGCCCTGGCACGAGCGGGGCTGGCTGCGCAACATCATGGCCAACACCAACTACTCGCCGCTGACCCCGCCGTGGAACCTCACCGGCTGGCCCGCGATGTCGATCCCGTTCGGCACACTGCCGTCCGGCGCCCCCTGTGCCATACAGCTGGTCGGGCGTCCGGGCGCGGAGGCGGAGCTGCTGGCGCTGGCGGAGCGGATCCAGGAGCTGCGTCCTTGGCAACGGACGGCGCCGCTCGACTAGGTCCCGTGCCGATGGACGGCCGGACGGCTATGCGGCGCCATCCTGTGAGGCCGCCGCCGCGAAGGGCCCGTCGCCGGTGAATGCCCGCTGCGCGAAGCGTTCGCCGATGCGGCGGTGGGTGGTGGCGTCGGGGTGGAGGTCGTCGGGCAGGGGCAGCTCCGCGGAGTCGGCCTCGCCGTAGAGGTCGCGGCCGTCGAGGTGGTGCAGGTGCGGATCGTCGGCCGCTCGCTGCTTCACGATGCGGGACAGCTCGTCGCGGATCACGCCCAGCGTCAGCTTGCCGCTCGCGCGTTCCGCCGGGTCGCCCATGGCGACGAACTTCAGCCGGCCTCGGCCGAGACCGCTGAAGTCGGGGGCGCAGGGGCCCGGTGTGTCCTCGTGGATCGGGCACAGGATCGGCGACACGACCAGCAGCGGTGTCGTCGGATGGCCTTCACGGATGGTGTCGAGGAAGCCGTGGACCGCGGGACCGAACGCGCGCAGCCGCATCAGGTCCATGTTGACCAGGTTGATGCCGATCTTCACGCTGATGAAGTCGGCCGGGGTGTCCCGCATGGCGCGGGCGGTGAACGGGTCGAGCAGGGCGCTGCCGGCCAGCCCCAGGTTGATCAGCTCCACGCCGCCGAGGGTGGCTGCGAGCACGGGCCAGATGCCGGTGGGGCTCGCGGCGTCGGAGCCGTGGCTGATCGAACTGCCGTGGTGCAGCCAGACCTTGCGGCCCGTGTCGCGCGCCGGCTCGACGGGGGCATCGGTGCGCAGGGCGATCAGTTCGGTGGTCTCGTTGTGCGGCAGCCAGATCTCGACGTCCTTGTCGCCGTCGGGCAGCCCGGTGAAGCGAACGGTGCCGGCCGGGCCGGGCCGGTCCTCGGCGGTCCCGGCCATCATGTCGATGGTCACGACGTTGCCGCCGGTCACGCTGCCCTGCCCGGCGGGGCGGCCGTCGACGATCAGGTCGTACACGCCGTCCGGGCGGGGCGGGGCGCCCACGTAGCTGCGCTTGGTGCGCAGTGCGTCCAGTTCGACGGCGGTGGCACGGGTGCGGAAGACCAGCCGTACGCCGGAGGGCTGTGACTCTGCCATGGCCAGCTGCTCGTCGGTGTTCTGGGCGCGGGCCCGCGCGGGCAGGCGGTGCGGCAGTACGCCCTGCTCGGTGAGCTCGACGTCGAGGGCACCGCGCAGGAGATCGGCGGTGACGGGCGTGGTGATCCAGTCGTGCGGGGTGTCCATGTCCTCAGCGTCCTTGTTCTGGGCCTGTGTCCTCGGCCTGTCGGTCAGGAGGTGGGCCCGGTGGGCCAGTTGCGCAGCAGGGCGTCGAGGGCGTCGAGGATCCGGATCCAGCTCTCCTCGGAGTCGGGGGCGCTGTGACTGAAGCCGCCCGCCGACTCCAGGCTGGAGTAGCCGTGGAAGACGCTGCCCAGCAGCCGCACGGCGTGTGTCGCGTCCGGCTCCGTCAGGTCGTAGCCGCGCAGGATGGCCCGGGTCATCTGGGCGTGCCGGGCGCCCGCGCCGGCGGCGGCCGCCTCGGGGGCGAGCCGCATCCGCGCGGCGGCGGAGCGGCCGGGGTGCTCGCGCTCGTAGTCGCGGTAGACGTTCGCGAAGGCGACCAGGGCGTCCTTGCCGGCCCGCCCCGCGATGGCGTCGGCGGCCCGGCCGGCCAGTTCCTCCAGCGCGAACAGGGCGATCCGCGTCTTGAGGTCCTGCGAGTTCCTCACATGCGAGTACAGGCTCGCGACCTTGACGTCGAACCGCCGGGCCAGCTCCGACGCGGTGACCTGCTCGAAGCCGACCTCGTCGGCGAGCTCCGCACCTGACCGGACCAGACGTTCCGTGGTCATCCCTACGCGCGCCATAACCACCCTCTCGCTTACCATAAGCGAGTATGCACTTACCTAAATCATTTAGGCAAACAGGGGACCCCTTATGACGCCTGGCTAAAGTGCCTTGTACATGATGTGCAGCCCCACGCGGCCATGCCGCGGATGATCGAACGCGTCCGGAACCGTGCCGAGGATCGTGAAGCCGAGGGAGGTCCACAGGCGCACGGCCGGGTTGGTCTCGACGACGGCGTTGAAGACCATGCCCCGATAGCCGTCGGCTTTGGCCGCGGTCAGGATGTACTCGGCGAGGAGGCGGCCGATGCCGCGGCCGCCCTGCTCGGGGTCGACCATGAAGCCGGCGTTGGCGATCCGGGCGGCGGGGCCACCGTAGTTGGGGGTGACGTAGGCGGAGGCGACGACCGATCCGGAGCCGTCCTCGACGACGTAGACACGTTTGGCCGGGTTCATCCACAACGCCCGGGCGGCGTCCTCGGAGGTGTCCGGGTCCCATGTGTAGGTCTCACCGGCGGCCACGATCCGGTGCCAGAAAGACCAAATCCGCGGCCAGTCGTCGGCCGCGGCTTCTCTGATCAGCATGGGCGTGAGTCTCGCACGCCCATGCGGTCGGCAATCGCGAAGGGTTCTGCCCCTTCAGTCGACGTCGGACGTCAGTCGACGCTGGGCAGGATGTGAGGCTCGGCGAGGTCGTCCTCGTAGCCCGCCAGGCGGATGGGGGCGGACCTGGCCCACACATCGAGACTGCCGATCTCGTTCGACCGGCGGCCCGCGCGCTCCGTGCGTTCCTTGGGGCGCTGTTCGCGATTCGTCTTCTCAGGTGTCACCGCGCACTCCTTATGTGTCGGATCACCCTCGGGGCGGGCCGAGCCCAGTCTGCGGTCCGGTACCTGACGCCCGCTCGGGTCATACTCAAAGTCGGCTCGGACGCGGTGGCGCCGGTAACTGGTGCTGAGAGCAGGCCGTTGTGCACCGGCTTGTCCCGGGACGGACCATGGGTGTGGGTTGGGACCCTGTAGTGCTGTCCGTCCGCTACAGATTAACCAAATGAGCGGGTGCCCGCTCGATGGGGCTGCAAACAAGCTGTAACTATCCGGAGTCGACCGGTTTTCACCTGCCGACCTCATCACGAGTTGCTATGAAATGCCCCATATACAGGTCACTCGTTCGGCTCAGCACCACCGCGCCGCCCGACCCCGCCTCGAACACGCCACGCAGTTCAAGTCCCGTTGGCCGAATCGCAAGGCGGCCATGATCTGCTGACGTACCGCAACGGCTTGTCCGGCGGGAGGACTGACGCATGGAGCTGCGCAGTGTCGAAGAGCTGATGGATCTGCTGTACGCCTGCCGGGGCACCCGGGGCACCCGGGACACCCCGGGCCTCGGGAGCATCCGAGTCGATCTCCACCAACACGCGCTGCAGACAGCCGCACTGCTGCGCCGCGCACGCCCCGCCGACAAGGAACTCCAGGTCGCGGGGCTCGTTCATGCCATCGGCCCACTGCTGGGCCCCGCCGACGTGACCCGCCACTTCGACTGCGCCGCCGACGCGGTGCGGCCTCTCCTCGGCGAACGGGTCTCCCGCCTGGTCCGCAACCAGTGCCGTGCCTTCGACTCCACCGACGACGACCTGGTGCGGCTGCGCCAGGCCGACGAGGAGGGCCGCAGCGCCGAGTTCGACGCCGGGGTCCTGGAGGACTGGCGTACGGTCCTGGAACTGGTGGCGGCACGGCACTCGCCTCTCGGGGCTGTTGACTGACGCCCCGTCATGAGACCGTACGGCGATGACGTCGTCGCACGGTCTCGAGGGCAGGGCCGCCGTGGTCACCGGCGGCACGCGGGGCATCGGACTCGCCGTCGCCCGGCAACTGGCCGCGGCCGGAGCGCGGGTCTGCGTGACCGCGCGGGACGCGGACGAGGTGCGCGGGACGGCCGCCGAGCTGGGCGGCATCGGGCTGGCCGGGAGCGTGGCGGACCCCGCGCACCTGCGGGAGGTCACGCGGGCCACCCTGCACGAGTTCGGCCGCTTGGACGTCCTCGTCAACAACGCGGCGACCAACCAGCCGTACGGACCGCTCATGGACGCCGACCCGGACGCCTGGCGCGCGGCCTTCACGGTGAACGTCGAGGCCGCGCTGCGGTCGGTGCAGTGCGCGTGGCGGGCCTGGATGCGGGAGCACGGCGGGTCGGTGATCAACATCTGCACGGAGGGCGCCGGGCACGTGGGCCCCGGCGTCGGGGCCTACGGCACGAGCAAGGCGGCGCTGCTGCACCTCACCCAGCAGCTCGCGGGCGAGCTGGGCCCGAGGGTACGGGTGAACTCCGTCTCTCCCGGCCTGGTACGGACCGAGATGGCGCGGTTCGTGTGGGAACCAGGAGAGCGGGAGATCGCAGGCGGGCTGCCACTGGGCCGCATCGGGGAACCTGACGACGTCGCACGGGCGGTGCTGTGGCTGGCGTCGGACGCGGCACAGTGGATCACGGGAGCCGACCTACTGGTGGACGGCGGCACCCATGTACGAGCAGCGCGCCCGCCGACCACCCCGGTGGCCCCTCACCACTTGCCGGGCAGGTAGTCCTTCAGGAAGACCCCGTACACGTCCTCGCCCGCTTCGCCCCGTACGACGGGGTCGTAGACCCGGGCCGCGCCGTCGACCAGGTCCAGCGGCGCGTGGAAGCCCTCCTCGGCGAGGCGCAGCTTGTCGAAGTGCGGGCGCTCGTCGGTGATCCACCCGGTGTCGACCGAGGTCATGAGGATGCCGTCGCTCTGGAACATCTCCTGCGCGCTGGTCCGCGTGACCATGTTCATGGCCGCCTTGGCGGCGTTGGTGTTGGGGTGTCCCGCACCCTTGTAGCCGCGGCCGAAGACACCCTCCATCGCCGAGACGTTCACGACGTACGCGCGGCCGCTCGTCGCCTTCTTCGCCGCGTCCGCCATGGCCGGCCGGAGCTTGCTGATCAGGATGAACGGCGCCGTGTAGTTGCACAGCTGGGTCTCGAGGAGCTCCACCGGGGAGATCTGCTCGATGGTCTGCACCCAGGTGTTGCTGTCCACGACGTCGGGGACCAGGCCGCCCGCGTCGATGGCGGTGCCGTCGAGGTGCCGGGCGACGCTGGCGTTGCCCGCGACCAGGGCGAGGTCGGCGACCTGCTGGGCGTCGATGCCGGAGATTCCGGCCGGCAGGGAGGCCAGTCCGTCGACCGCGCCGGACCCGAAGGCGCCGATGACGTGGTGGGCGGGCAGCTCCCCGGCGGGCAGCGGGGCGCTCTCGCCGTCGACGAGCGCGGCGTAGGCGGAGGGCAGTCGGCGTACGGTCTGCGTCGCGTTGTTGACGAGGATGTCGAGGGGGCCCGCCTCGGCGACCTGGTCGGCGAGCGCGACGGCCTGGGCCGGGTCGCGCAGGTCGATGCCGACGACCTCGAGGCGGTGCATCCAGTCCGCGGAGTCGTCCATGGCCTTGAAGCGGCGGATGGCGTCCTTGGGGAAGCGCGTGGTGATCGTCGTGTGGGCGCCGTCGCGCAGCAGCCTCAGCGCGATGTACATGCCGATCTTGGCGCGGCCACCGGTGAGCAGGGCGCGCTTGCCGGTGAGGTCGGCGCGGACGTCGCGCTTGGCCCGGTTCAGGGCGGCGCAGTCCGGACAGAGCTGGTGGTAGAAGTAGTCGACTTCCACGTACCGGGTCTTGCAGGTGTAGCAGGAGCGCGGGCGCTGGAGTATCCCCGCGATCCGGCCCTGCTCCGTCGCCGACGACGGCAGCAGGCCCTCGGTCTCGTCGTCGATGCGCTGGGCGGAGCCGGTCGCCGTGGCCTCCGTGACCGCCTTGTCGTGGGCGGTCTTGGCGGCCCGGCGCTCCTGACGGCGGCGCTGCTTGACGGTGCGGTAGACACCGGCGGTGGCCCGGCGCACGGCGATCGCGTCGGGGTGGTCGACCTCCAGCTTGTCGAGCTCGTCCAGCACGCTCAGGCACACGGCGAGCCGCTCCGGGTCGATGCCGGGGCCGTACACGACCTGGTCACCGGGCTCGTGCACGACCTCGTCCGTGGTCGCCGGGCCTTCCTCTGTCACCGTCATCGCGCTGCCGTTTCCCTGATCACCCGAGCGGCGCGCCGACCGCGCCCGCTTTCGAACGGGGAATTCTACGGAGCGCCGGGCCGGTCCTCCAAAATCCGGCGAATCAGGCCCGCGGCGGCGGGGCTCAGGGCGCGCAGGCGGTGATCAGCGACTGCACCTCCTCGGACACGGCCTTGGCGAGCACGTCGAGGTCGGGTACGGCCTCGGCGTCGGCGACGAGGCCGTAGTGGACGCGTCCGCGGTACGTCGAGATCGCGATCGCCAGGGACTGGCCGCGGGCCAGCGGGGCGAACGGGTAGACCTCGGTGACGGGGTGACCGCCGAGCTTGAGGGCGATCCCGGGCAGCGGCACGCTGGTGACGAGGATGTCGAACCAGAGCCGGGCGGCCTGGCCGGCCAGCGGTCCGCCGAGCCGGTGGGCGAGCGCCGGTACATGGTCGGCGAGCAGGGCGACGGCGCCCGCGCCCCGGTTGGGGCCGAGGTCCTTGTTGCGGTCCATGGCGGCGCGGACCGTGTCGAGGCGGCGCAACGGGTCGGGGTCGTCGACGGGGAGCCGTATCAAGTAGCCGGAGAGCCGGTTGCCCTGAGGGTGCGCGGTGCGCGGACGGCGCTTGGAGACGGGGATCAGGGCGCGGGGCGCGACGCCCTCGCTGCCGTCGCCGCGCTCGTCGAGCCAGCGGCGCAGGGCGCCCGCGACGACGGCGATCAGGACGTCGTTGACGGTGCCGCCGACGGCCTTGCGGATCACGTGCACGTCGTCGATGTCGACGACGACCCCGGCGGTGCGGCGGGTGCCGCTCGGCTCGGCGGTCAGGGCGTCCGACGAGCGCATCGCCAGCGTCGACACGGCGACCGAGGCACCGATGTCGAGGGCGCGCCCCACGTCGGACAGGGCGCCGCGCACCAGACCCGGCAGCCTGCGCACATCGGGAAGGCGGCCGCTCCTGGGTGCCTCGGGACGAGGCTTGCGGGCGGGCATGTCCATGGGGTCCAGCACGGCGGCGGCGAGGGTCAGCGCCCGCAGTCCGTCGGCGAGGGCGTGGTGGAACTTGAACAGCACCGCGAACGACACCCCGTCCTCGCCCGGCAGCACATGTGCCTCCCACGGCGGCCGGTCGCGCTCCAGCGGGCGCTCCATCAGCCGGCCCGCGACCGCCTGGAAGTCGGCGGTCGGGGCGTGCAGCCGGACGTGGTCGAGCGGGTCGAAGTCGGGGGCGGGCTCGCGGGTGGCGCCTCCGAAGGAGAACGGCCGCAGCAGGCCCTGGGGCTGCCATGCGTCACGGATCCGCATCCGCAGTCCGGGCACGGCGGCGGCGCGGGCGGCGAGCAGGTCCGCCGCGTGGGCGCCGGCGGTGGGCGAGTGCGCCGTGAAGACGCCGAGGGCGCCCAGGTGCATGGGGTGTTCGGCGGACTCGATGTTCCAGAACGCCAGGTCGAGAGGTGCGAGCAGGTCAGACGTCAATGGCTTGCCTCGCGTCGACGAAGGGTGGACCAGCAGTCAATCGCTCTCTGGCGATTACAGTCAAGTACGATCAAGCTACGCTCAGTTAACGGCAGATTAAGTCCCGCCTCTCGTGAAAGGGGCGGGACTCATGGTGCATATGAGGTCACTCCAGCACAGGTAGCGGCACCGGGCATCCTGTGGTTGTCACCCGGGAGGCGTCACGGATCGCTTCACCTTTGGGTCATCGCACGGCGGATGCGTACACCGCCGCCCGGCCGGGTGCGTCCGGTTTCGCCCATACGGCGGTGAAGCCGCGCCCGGTCGCGACCAGCCCCATCTGCTCACCGAGGAAGTAGCCACGGGGACTGGCCTCGTCGGGGATGCGAGGAGCGTTGCGCATGTCGAACGACGTCGGGGTCAGCCGGGCCTCTCGCCAAGTCGCCCCGCCGGACGCACAGTCGACCGGCTTCGGGGGGCAGCGGACCAGCCAGCGGTCGGTGAGCAGGGGCGAGCCCTCGTCGTTGTGGCGGAAGTCGGAATGGGCGACGGCGACGGTGCCGTCACGGCCGACGGCCAGCGTCACCGTGAAGGCCTGCCGGTTCGGCACGGGGACGGATGGGGGCGTGCGGTTCGCCCGCACCGGCTCGGACCAGGTACGGCCGCCGTCGTCCGACGCCACCAGGGCCACCGCGTCGGCGCCTCCGCCGCCGAACCGCGAGTCCTGCCAGGCCGCGTAGATCCGGCCGGTGCGCCGGTCGACGGCGGTGTCCGAAAGCAGACTGGTGGTGTGTGAGACCTGCTCGCCGGACTCGGGGTCCTGGAACAGCCACTTGGTGCGCTGGTCGGCCACCTTCACCGGCGCGGACCAGGTACGGCCGCCGTCGGTGGAGCGTACGGCCTGCAGGGTGAGCCGGCTGGTGATCGGGCCTTCGCCGAACCGGACCCTGCTGTACACGTCGACCAGCGTGCCGTCGTCGAGCACGCTCAGCCGGTGCCCCGAGATCAGATGGCCCTCCCCGGCGTCCGCCACCAGCACGGGTGCCGCCCAGCTGCGTCCGCCGTCGGTGCTGCGGCTGATCCACGCGTCGTTGCGGGTGCGGCTCTGGGCGGGGAAGCGCGGGGTGACGACGTACAGCACGTCCGGGTCGCGCGGGTCCGTCACGGCCGTACCGCCGCCGTGTCCGCCCTGGTCCGGGTCCGTCTCCTCGACGACGACCGAGGGGCGGGTCCAGGTCCGGCCGTGGTCGTCCGAGCGCACGGACAGGGCCGCGCTCGCCGAGCCGTCGGCCATGAAGAGACCGCCGGTCACCAGCAGCGCCCCGCCCCCGGTGAAGGTCACGGCAGGGCCGTCCACGTAGTCGTACGTGCCGCCCGAGCACCGGGTCAGGCCGGGGACGACGGTCCGGGTCCAGGAGCGGCCGCCGTCGTCGCTGGCGGCGAGCACCACCCCGCGTTGCCGGTCCTGCGGCCACACGGCGGCGAGTCGGCGCGGGTCGTGCGGGTCGACGGCGAGCTGCGGCTCGATGGCGCCGTCGGCCATTCGGGGGTCCAGCGCGCCGGGCGCGCAGTCGGCGAACGGGCTGCCGGCGGAGAGGCGTTGGGCTCCGGTCGCCGCCTGCGCCGGGGTGACGGCCAGGACGGGTAAGGCAACCAGGGCAGCGGTGAGAACGGGCAGGACGCGGTACATGGCGTCGGCTCCTTCCGGACGGTTGTCACCATCCTCGGGAGCCCGTCCCGCGGTGTCGTCGTACGCCGGGCGACGCCGCCGCTGCGTCCTGCGCAGTAGCTAGGGAACCCGCTGCCCCTTCCCCAGCGCGATCACGCCACCCTTGGAGACGGTGTACAGGTCGGAGTCCCGCTCCGGATTGACGCCGATCGTCGCGCCCGGCGGGACCTCGACGTTCTTGTCGAGCACCGCGCCCCGCACCACCGCGCCCCGCCCGATGCGCACGTTGTCGTGCAGCACCGCCCCCTGCACCACCGCACCCGGGTCGACCACCACGCCCGGCGAGAGCACGGACCGGGTGACCTGGCCGCGGATCAGGCAGCCGGCGCTGATGATGGACTCGCTGGCCATGCCGCCCGAGTTGAAGCGGGCCGGGGAGAGCTGGTTGGAGTGGGTGTAGATGGGCCAGCTGCGGTTGAAGAGGTTGAAGGCCGGTCGCTCGGCGATGAGGTCCATGTGGGCGTCGTAGTACGCGTCGAGGGTGCCGACGTCCCGCCAGTAGCCGCGGTCGCGGTTGGTCTCGCCGGGGACGTGGTTGGCGCTGAAGTCGTAGAGCTGGGCCTCGCCCCGGTCGGTGAGCTGCGGCAGGATCGAACCGCCCATGTCGTGCACGGAGTTCGCGTCCTCGGCGTCCCGCTGGAGCGCCTCGATGAGGGCCTTGGTGGTGAAGATGTAGTTGCCCATCGAGGCGAACACGCACTCCGGGTCGTCCGGGAGACCGGGCGGGTCGGCGGGCTTCTCCAGGAAGCGATCCACACTCAGGCCGTCCGAGCCGGGGCTGATCACGCCGAAGGACGACGACTCGCTCCGCGGCACGCGTATGCCGGCCACCGTCACGCCCGCGCCGGACTCGATGTGCTGGGCGAGCATCTGACGCGGGTCCATGCGGTACACATGGTCGGCGCCGAACACCGCGACGTACTCGGGGCGTTCGTCGTAGACCAGGTTCAGGGACTGCAGGATCGCGTCCGCGCTGCCCAGGTACCAGCGCGGACCGAGCCGCTGCTGGGCCGGCACCGGGGTGACGTAGTTGCCCAGCAGGCTGGACATCCGCCACGTGGTGGTGATGTGGCGGTCCAGGGAGTGCGACTTGTACTGCGTGAGGACGCAGATGCGCAGGATGTCGGCGTTGACGAGATTGGAGAGCACGAAGTCGACGAGGCGGTACGTGCCACCGAAGGTGACCGCCGGTTTCGCGCGGTCCGCGGTCAGGGGCATCAGGCGCTTGCCCTCTCCGCCCGCCAGTACGATTCCGAGCACCGAAGGTCCTCCCCCAGTCTCGGCTTCGCCCGACCGGGGGTACCCCCATCGCCGCATGGCCGCTCCCCTCACCCTGGTTGGTCCCAGCCTGCCCTGAGTACCGCGCGCTAAGCCTGTTTGAGGATCTCGCCGTAGAGCCGGGCCGTCCGGCGTGCCACCGCGTCCCAGCCGAACTCCCCCACCGCACGCTGCCGTCCGGCCTCCCCCAACCGTCCGGCGGTCTCCGGATCGCCGATGAGTGAGTCCAGCGCCCGCGCGAGACCCGCCTCGAAGTCGTCGTCGAGCGGGACGAGCAGGCCCGTCTTGCCGTCGTCGACGACCTCGGGGATGCCGCCGACCTGCGAGGCCACCACGGGAGTTCCGCAGGCCATCGCCTCCAGATTGACGATGCCTAGGGGTTCGTACACCGAGGGGCAGACAAACACGGCGGCGTGCGTGAGGAGTTGGATCACTTCCGGGCGGGGCAGCATCTGCGGGATCCAGTGCACGCCCTCGCGAACCCGGCTCAGCTCCTGGTAGAGGTCGCGGAACTCCCGGTCGATCTCGGGGGTGTCCGGTGCCCCGGCGCACAGCACGACCTGCGCGGCCGGGTCGATGTCCCGTACGGCGCGCAGCAGATGGGGCACGCCCTTCTGGCGGGTGATACGGCCGACGAAGAGCACGTAGGGGCGGTCGGGGTCGAGGCCGAACCGGCTGAGGACGTCGGTGCCGTGGTCGGGCCGGTACAGGGTGGTGTCGATGCCGTTGTGCACGACGTGGACACGCGCCGGGTCCAACGCCGGGTAGCAGCTGAGGATGTCCTCGCGCATGGCTCCGGAGACGGCGATCACCCCGTCGGCAGCCTCGATCGCGGTCCGCTCGGCCCAGCTCGACAGGGCGTATCCGCCGCCGAGTTGCTCGGCCTTCCAGGGGCGCAACGGCTCCAGGGAGTGGGCGGTCATCACATGCGGGATGCCGTACAGGAGCTTGGCGAGGTGGCCGCCGAGGTTGGCGTACCAGGTGTGGGAGTGGACGAGTTCGCGGCCTTCGAGGCCGGCGGCCATGGCGAGGTCCACGGAGAAGGTCCGCAGTGCGTCGTTCGAGGTGTCGAGCGCGGACCAGGGGCGGTGGCGCAGCACGCCGACCGCGCGGCCCTCGCCCCAGCAGTGCACCTCCAGATCGACCAGGTCCCGCAACTCCCGGGCGAGGAACTCGACATGGACACCCGCGCCGCCGTACACGTCCGGCGGGTACTCCCGGGTCAGCAGTCCCACACGCACCCGGAACCCCCTGTTCTCAGCGGTTTGTTGCCCTTTCATGGTCACCCAGATGGGGCGCGCGGGGAAGAGCGCGGGGCTCGTGTGAAGCAACAGTCACCGCACACGCCACCGCCCGGCACGCGGTAGTAGAGGCAGCAGCTGCGGCGCCGGAACGCGGTCCCGGTGAGGGTGCCGGTGCCGGCGAGGAGGGGGTGGCCGAAAAGCTCCGTGGTCAGGGCGCGGGCCCGGGCGGCGACGTCCGTACGGCCGCCTGCGTGGGCCCACTGGTCCAGTTGCCGGGCGGCGCCCGCGAGGGCGGATCCCGCGTTGCCCCACAGCAGCCCGGTGGCGACGCGGTAGCGGGCGTGCACGGCGTCGGTGAGCGGCTGGAGGTGGCCGTCCAGGACGACGTCCGACACCGTCGCCCGGTCCGCGGGGAGCGGGCGCACCTCGGTGAGCCACAGGTCGGCCGGGGCGCTGCCGTCGGGGTCCCAGTGCAGCAGGCCGGGGTCGAGGTCGGGGATGCGGCCGTACAGGGCGGCGCAGCCGAGGGCCACCGACCAGAGCCGGGCCGCGAGCCCCAGCTGGGCCACGGAGGCGGCGATCCGCAACTCGGGGGCGTGCAGGGCGTTCGCGACCTTCCGGACGCGGAGACCCAGGGGGTCTCCCCGGGTCTCCGACGAGGGTTCCCGGTAGGTCTGCGCCAGGGTCGGCAGCGGCCGGAGCGCTTCCCCGGGGGTGCGTAGTACGAAGAAGCCGCCGAGCGGCCGGAGCGCGGCGAGATGAGGGTCGAGATCCACGAAGAGCAGTAGTACCAAGGCCCGTCGGGGTTATCACCTGGGGGTCTCCACCCGGGGTCACCCGCCTTGGGGATGACTCCTGCGGCGCCGTACTCCATCGGTAGTACGACACAGTGCGTGCTCTGGTACGACGACGGGAAGAGGTTTTCGCGGCATCGTGTTGATTATGAAAGCCGACCGTTCGCCGCGCCGGGGTCAGCGGCCCCGCCTCACGCAGAGGACCAGCTCATGAGCGCCCTCGCGTTGTCCGTGCTTCTGTCGCTCGTCTCCGCCGTCGCGTACGCGGGCGGGGCGATCGTACAGGAGCGTGTCGCGGTGTCCTCTCCGGGACAGCAGTTCGCGCCGATGCGCCGGCCGGGCTGGTGGGCGGCGGTCGCGCTGAACGGCCTCGGTGGTCTGCTGCACGTGGTGGCGCTGGCTTTCGGCCCGCTGAGTCTGGTGCAGCCGCTGGGTGCCCTGACGATCGTGTTCGCGCTGCCGATGGCGGCGCTGTTCGTGGGCCGCAAGGCCGGGTCGACGGCCTGGCGGGGCGCCATCATGGCGACCGTGGGTCTCGCGGGTCTGCTGTCCCTGGTCGGCGCCTCGGAGTCGCAGTCGCTGGCCGGCGCCGAGCGGGTGGCCGTGGCTCTCGTGACCGGCTCCGTCGTCGTGACGCTGATGATCGCGGGGCGGGCGGCCCACCGGCATCCGGCGGTGCGCAGCACGCTGCTCGCGATCGGGTCCGGCATAGCCTTCGGCATGTCCTCGGTGTTCACGAAGATCGTCGCGGTCGACTGGAACGGCGGGGTGTCGGCATCCGACCTCCCCGCGCTGGCGACGATAGGCGTCTTCGCCACGGCCGGTCTGCTGCTGTCCCAGGCCGCCTACCGGGGCGCGGGCCTCGCGGCGCCGCTGGCCACGCTCACGGTCGTGAACCCGGTGGTCGCGGCCGCGGTCGGCATCACGATGTTCGGCGAGACGTTCCGGTACGGCTCCACGGGCACCGTGCTCGCCCTGGGCTGCGGTGTGGTGGCGGCGGGCGGCCTGATCCTGCTGACGACGGAGCGGATCGCGCGCACGGAGACCCCGGCCTCGGCGGCTCTGTCCGAGGCGCAGACCTCGCCGGCCCGGTCCGCCGCCCTGCCCGAGCCGCAGGTGGCTCCGGTGCCCGCCGAGGAGTTGCTCGCCGGCCTTCCGGAGCGGGCGGCCGCACTGCCGCACGAGGGCGTCCTCGTACCGGAGAGGGAGCTCCTCGAAGCGGACGGGTCCGAGATCCGGGTACCGGAGGGCATCGAGGACATCCTCATGCCGGCCCAGGTCGCGGAGGGCGCGTACGAGGACGAGCCGCACGCCGAGGGCGCACCCCAGTACCTCTACGGTCCCTTCTACGGCGGCCCGTACGTCCCGACGCCGGTCCTCAACCGGCACCGTATCCGCGTCAAATCCTGACGCCACCGGCCCGGAGATAGGCGACCGGGTCGATGTCCGCGCCGAAGCCGGGCCCCGTCCGCACCTCGAAGTGCAGATGCGGGCCCGTGCTGTTGCCCGTGGACCCGGAACGGCCGATGCGCTGCCCGGCGCCCACCGACTGTCCGTCCTTGACGGAGATCGCCGAGAGATGGGCGTACTGGGTGTAGCGGCCGTCGGTGTGCCGGATCACCACCTGGTAGCCGAAGGATCCCTCCCACCCGGCGCTCACGACCTGCCCGGCCCCGACGGACTTCACGGACGTCCCGGTCGGCACGGGGAAGTCGAGGCCCGTGTGGTAGCCCTTCGACCAGGCCGAACCCGCCTTGCGGTACGGCGTGCCCGACGGGGCGCTCACCGGGGCGACCATGGAGCGACTGGCCGTCGTCGCCTGCTCTTCCCGTTTCGGGGTGGTCTTCTCCGAAGGGGTCTTCCGGGGCGAGGACTTCGGGGTGGCCGCCGGCCGGTCCGTCTTCGGGGGCGTCGCCGTGGCGGCCTTGCCGCGCAGTGCGAGCCGCTGGCCCGGAATGATCAGGTCGGGGTCCGCGCCGACGGCCTTGCGGTTCGCGGCGTACAGGCCCCGCCAGCCGCCCTTGACCTGCTCCGACTCGGCGATCCCCGAGAGGGTGTCGCCGTGCACGACGGTGTACATCTCGGCGGTGCCCGCCCGTGACTGCGGCGGGGTCTGCGGCTGGACGTCCTGCACCGAGGTCTTCCTGCCGGTGCCGGCGGGGTGGATGTCGGGCGTGTCGCCGCCCCGCGTCAGCCCGGCCCGTACCGAGCACACCGGCCAGGCGCCGGGCCCCTGCCCGTCCAGCACCTTCTCCGCGACGGCGATCTGCTGGTCCTTGGTGGCCAGATCCGCACGTGCCGCGTACCGGCTGCCGCCGTACGCCTCCCACGTCGACTGGGCGAACTGGAGCCCGCCGTAGTAACCGTTGCCGGTGTTGACGTCCCACCTGCTGGTCGACTCGCACGCGGCGACCTTGTTCCAGGTGCTCACGTCGGCCGCCTGCGCGGTACCGGTGCCGATGAGCGGGAGCGCGATGCCCGCGCCGCCCGCGGTGACGGTGAGTGAGGCGCGGTTGATCCTGTTCGGCTGGTACCGGCGGTGCCGGCCGCGTACGGCCATGACGGAGCCCCCCATTGACATGCGTCAGAAGGGGCAAAAGTAAGCGCTGCGAACAGGCCATGACAAGACAGCAAATCAGCCGCCTCTTTACGCCAAGTGGCGCGCGACCGGCGCACGTTGCCCGGCGCCCCGGGACGACTGAGTGCGCCGGGGCCTTCCGTCCGTATCTGCCTGCGCGACAACGCGCCACCCGGATGTGCGGTCGGAGTACCGGCACGTCAGGATGGACGAGGGGCAATACTGGCGGGCATGAGCGGTACCCGTACCGCTGCTGTATCGAGATCACTAGGAGCCAACGCATGAGCACTTCGGCGCAGATCGGCGTCACGGGTCTCGCGGTCATGGGCCGCAACCTCGCCCGTAATTTCGCCCGCAACGGCTATACGGTCGCGGTGCACAACCGGACGTCGGCGCGCACGCACGCGCTGGTGGAGGAGTTCGGGAGCGAGGGCGATTTCATCGCGGCCGAGACCGCGAAGGATTTCGTGGCGGCCCTGGAACGGCCGCGGCGGCTTGTGATCATGGTGAAGGCCGGTGAGCCGACCGACGCGGTGATCCAGGAGTTCGCGCCGCTGCTGGAGCCCGGTGACATGATCATCGACGGCGGCAACGCGCACTTCGCCGACACCCGGCGCCGCGAGCGCGACCTGCGTGAGCAGGGCATTCACTTCGTCGGCATGGGCGTCTCCGGTGGCGAGGAGGGCGCGCTGCACGGCCCGAGCATCATGCCGGGCGGCCCGAAGGAGTCGTACGACTCGCTGGGCCCGATGCTGGAGAAGATCTCCGCGAAGGCGAAGGACGGCGCGCCCTGCGTGACGCACGTCGGCCCCGACGGCGCCGGGCACTTCGTGAAGATGGTGCACAACGGCATCGAGTACGCCGACATGCAGCTCATCGGCGAGGCGTACCAGCTGCTGCGGGATGTCGCCGGGTACGAGCCCGCCCAGATCGCGGACATCTTCCGCACCTGGAACGAGGGCCGGCTGGACTCCTACCTGATCGAGATCACGGCCGAGGTGCTGTCCCACGTGGACGAGGCGACCGGCAAGCCGTTCGTGGACGTGGTGGTCGACCAGGCCGAGCAGAAGGGCACGGGCCGCTGGACGGTCCAGATCGCCCTGGACCTGGGCGTGCCGGTCTCCGGCATCGCGGAGGCCGTCTTCGCCCGCTCCCTGTCCGGGCACGCGGCGCTGCGGGACGCTTCGCGGGACCTGGTGGGCCCGAAGGCGTCGCCGCTGAGCGAGGCGGAGGCGGGCGCGTTCGCCGACCGGGTGGAGCAGGCGCTGTACGCGTCGAAGATCGTGTCGTACACGCAGGGCTTCCACGAGATCGACGCGGCGCGCGGCGAGTACGACTGGGACATCGACCTGGGCGCCGTCTCCGCGATCTGGCGCGGCGGCTGCATCATCCGCGCGGCGTTCCTGGACCGGATCCGCGCGGCGTACGACGCCCGGGCCGACCTGCCGAGCCTGCTGTCCGACGACACGTTCGCGCAGGAGATCGCCGCGGCGCAGGACGACTGGCGTGAGGTGATCATCGCGGCGACGCGGCAGGGTGTGCCCACGCCGGGGTTCGCCGCGGCGCTGGCGTACTACGACGCGCTGCGTGCCGAGCGGTTGCCCGCGGCGCTCACGCAGGGGCAGCGGGACTTCTTCGGGGCGCACACCTACCGGCGGACCGACCGGGACGGGTCGTTCCACACGCTGTGGGGTGGGGACCGGTCGGAGGTTTCCGCCTAGTGGCTCGGTAGGGACGGTCGTATCGCGGCTCCGCCGCGTGGGGGCTGTTCGCGCC
>NZ_JBSGVW010000030.1:68056-131906 GCF_053608645.1 Streptomyces sp. NPDC055013 | reverse complement strand
CCGTCCGGCGTTTGAGGACGAGGCCGTTCAGGCCGAAGCGGGGGTCTGGGGGCGGCAGCCCCCAGGTACGGGACGGGTAGGGGCGGCGGGGGCGAGGAACCTCGGCGGGTGCCTACGGCTCGAAGTGTTGGCGGAGTCGGACGTGTACCTCCGGGAGTGCCCCGACCGCGTCCAGGCCCAGCAGGGCCGCGCCCAGGACCGGGCTTGCCGTGACCACGGTCGAGACGGCCTTCGGGGCACGGATGGTGAGCAAGTCGTGGATGGTGTCGATCAGTTGGGGGTGGCGGGCAGCCAGTACGCCTCCGCCCAGGAGCACCGGTGTCGACTCCTCCAGGAGGTCCAGTCGGGTCAGGGCGACCGTCGCCATGGTGACCACTTCGTCGGCGAGGCGGTCCACGAGGTCGCGGGCGATCGGGTCACCGGCCGCCGCGGTGGTGAAGAGGACCGGGGCCAGCTCGTGGCGGCGGGCGGGGGCGATGTGTTCGAGGTGCAGGGCCTCGATCAGGGCGTACATGGTGGGCAGGCCGAAGTGGGCGGGCAGCGTGTGCGTCAACGTCGTGGGCGCTCCTCGGCCGTCCTCCGCCCGTGCCGCGTGCCACAGGGCTTCCTCCGCCAGACCCCAGCCGCCTCCCCAGTCGCCGGAGATGCGGCCCAGCGCGGGGAAGCGGGCGGTACGGCCGTCGGGGCGCATGCCCACGCAGTTGATGCCGGCGCCGCAGACGACGGCCACGCCGCGGGGTTCCGGCACGCCCGACCTGAGGATCGCGAAGGTGTCGTTGCGGACCTCGACGGTCGTGCCCCACGCGCGTGCCTGCAGAGCCGCGGTCAGTTGCTCCTCCTCCACCGGGAGGTCGGCGTTGGCCAGGCATGCCGAGACATGGTCGGCGGACGTCACGCCGGCCGCGGTGAAGGCCTGGTCGACTGCTGCGGCCAGGGTGTCCATCGCCGGCTCCACGCCGACCGCGGGTGGGCGGAAGCCGCCGCCGCGGGCCGTGGCCAGCACGGTCCCGTCGGCGGCCACCACTGCCACGTCGGTCTTGCTGTTGCCCGCGTCTACGGCGAGGACACGTGCGGTCAGGCCCACGCGAGATGCTCCCGGTTGTGTGCGATCAGTTGGTCGGTGAGGGCTTCGGCGTACTCGTACTGGCCGATCAGGGGGTGCGACAGGAGGGCCTTGAAGACCCGGTCGCGGCCGCCGTGCAGGGCCGCTTCCAGCGCCAGGTGCTCGTACGCCGTCACCTGGGCCATCAGGCCCGCGTACAGCGGATCCACGGTCGGTACGGCGAGGGGGGCCGGGCCCTTCGCGCCCACCGCTGCCTGTACTTCGATCACCGCGTCGTCGGGGAGGAAGGGGAGCGTGCCGTTGTTGAGGGTGTTGACCACCTGGTACGGGCTGCCCGACCCGCCGAGCAGGGCTGCCGCCAGGTCGACCGCCGCCTCGGAGTAGTAGGCCCCGCCCCGCTTGGCGAGGAGCTCCGGCTTCTCGTCCAGGGACGGGTCGGCGTACAGCGCGAGCAACTGGCGTTCCATGTCCGCCACTTCCGCTGCCCTGGACGGCTTGGTGCGCAGCTCACGTACGACCTCGTCGTGCGCGTAGTAGTAGCGCAGGTAGTACGACGGGACCGCGGTCAGGCGGTTCAGGAGGGGGCGGGGGAGATGCAGGTCGGCGGCGATCGTGTCGCCGTGGTCGGTCAGGAGCTTCGGCAGGACGTTCTTGCCCTCGGGGCCGCCCAGGCGTACGCCCGTCTCCCAGGTGAGGTGGTTGAGGCCCACGTGGTCGAGGTGGATCTCGGAGGCGGGGACGTCGAGCATGGCCGCGAACTTCCGCTGGAAGCCGATCGCCACGTTGCACAGGCCGACCGCCCTGTGGCCCTCCTGGAGCAGGGCCCGGGTCACGATGCCGACCGGGTTGGTGAAGTCGATGATCCAGGCGGTGGGGTTGGTGCGGCGGACGCGGTCCGCGATGTCCAGGACGATCGGGACCGTGCGCAGGGCCTTCGCCAGACCGCCGGCGCCGGTTGTCTCCTGACCGACGCAGCCGCACTCCAGGGGCCAGGTCTCGTCCTGCTCGCGGGCCGCCTGACCGCCGACGCGAAGCTGGAGGAGGACGGCGTCGGCGCCCTCCACCGCCGCGTCCAGGTCGGTCGTGGTGGTGATCCTGCCGTTGTGGGCCTGGCGGGTGAAGATGCGGCGGGCCAGGCCGCCCACCAGCTCCAGGCGGTCCTTCGCCGGGTCCATCAGGACCAGTTCCTCGATGGGGAGGGTGTCCCGGAGGCGGGCGAAGCCGTCGATGAGTTCGGGGGTGTAGGTCGAGCCTCCGCCGACCACGGTGAGTTTCACTGCGAGGTGCCTCGCTTCCCGGTGCGGGGGACGGTGATCATCGGCCGGGGGTCCGGGGGTTGTCCCCCGGGGAGATGCTGCATGTGTGGTTCAACCCTTTACTCCGGTGAGCGTGACGCCCTCGACGAACGCCTTCTGCGCGAAGAAGAACACGAGGATCACGGGGGCCATGACCAGGACCGTGGCGGCCATGGTGAGGTTCCAGTCGGTGTGGTGGGCGCCCTTGAACGACTCCAGGCCGTAGGAGAGGGTCCAGGCGCCCGGGTTCTCGGACGCGTAGATCTGGGGGCCGAAGTAGTCGTTCCAGGCGTAGAAGAACTGGAAGAGGGCCACTGCGGCTATGCCCGGTTTCGCCATGGGGAGTACGACGCGCAGGAGTGTGCGGAGTTCACCGCAGCCGTCCACCCGGGCCGCGTCCAGGTACTCGTTCGGGATCGTCATCAGGAACTGGCGCAGGAGGAAGATCGAGAACGCGTCGCCGAACGCCATCGGGATGATCAGGGGCCAGAGGGTGCCTGACAGGTCCAGCTGCTTCGCCCAGAACAGGTACATCGGGATGATGATCACCTGGGGCGGCAGCATCATCATCGAGATGACCAGCATCAGGGACAGGTTCCGGCCGCGGAAGCGGAACTTGGCGAGCGCGTACGCCACCGGGATCGACGAGACGACGGTGAGGAGCGTGCCCAGGCCCGCGTAGATCAGGGTGTTCTTCCACCAGGTCAGGAAGCCGGGGGTGTCGAAGACCTTGGTGTAGTTGCCCCACTCCCAGGTGTCCGGGACCAGGTCGCGGGTGAGCGCCTGCTGGTCGCTCATCAGCGAGGTCAGGACGACGAACACGAAGGGCAGGGTGAAGAAGAGCGCGGCCGCGACGCCGAGGGAGTGAATCGCGATCCATTCCAGGAGGGCCCTGCGGCGGGCCGTGCGCTCGGCGGTGGTCGGGGCCTCCAACTGCACCGGCTTGTGCAGTACTTGGGTCATGGTCAGTCACCTGCCTGGATCAGTCCGCCCCGGCGCCGCATCAGCAGCGCGGTGAAGGCCATGGCGAGGGCGAACAGTACGAGGGCGACCACGCAGGCCGAGCCGTAGTCGAAGCGCTGGAAGCCGAGGTTGTAGACGAGTTGGGGGAGGGTCAGGGTCGACTTGTCGGGGTAGCCCGGTTCGAACTGCTGGCCGGAGCCGCCGATGATGCCGGAGGCGACCTTTCCGGCGACCAGCGGCTGCGTGTAGTACTGCATCGTCTGGATCACGCCCGTGACCACGGCGAACATCACGATCGGCGAGATGTTCGGCAGCGTGACGTAGCGGAACCGCTGCCAGGCGGATGTGCCGTCCAGCTCCGCCGCCTCGTACTGCTCCTTCGGTACGTCGAGCAGTGCGGCCATGAAGATGACCATGAGGTCGCCCACGCCCCACAGCGCCAGCGCGGTGAGCGCCGGCTTGGACCAGGCGGGGTCCGTGAACCAGCCGGGGGTCGGCAGGCCCAGGCCGTCGAGGACCGAGTTGACCGGGCCGGTGCCGGGGTTGAGGAGGAAGACGAAGGCCAGCGTCGCCGCGACCGGGGGAGCCAGGTACGGCAGGTAGAACAGGGTGCGGAAGACGCCCGCGCCGGTCTTGATCTTGGTGATGAGCAGTCCGATGCCGAGGCCGAACACCACCCGGCAGGTCACCATGACCAGCACCAGCCAGAGCGTGTTGCGCAGCGCCGGCCAGAACATCGGGTAGTCGTCGAAGACGTAGGCCCAGTTGCCCAGGCCGCGGAAGACCGGGGTGCCGAAGCCGTCGTACTTCATGAAGGAGAAGTACACGGTGGACACCAGCGGGTAGGCGAAGAAGACGCCGAAACCTATGAGCCACGGTGACAGGAAGGCCACCGTTCGAAGCGCCGACCTGCGGCGCTTCGCGCGGAGAGTGTGCGTGGACATCGGCGGAGCTACTTCGCCTGCTCGATGTCGGTGTCGATCTGCTCGGCGGTCTTCTCCAGGCCGGCCTTCAGGTCCTTCACCTTGCCGGACTCGTACTGGTAGCCGAAGTCCTGAAGGGTCGTCTGGTACGTCGAGCCGTTGACGGAGGCCGGCGGGGTGTTCGAGTGCTCGTTCTGGGCGATGTCCAGGAACGTCTTGAAGCCGGGGTCCACCTTCAGGTCGGGCGACTTCAGGGCGGCGAACGTGGAGGGCACGTTGTGGATGGCGTTGGCGAAGGAGACGACGGCCTCGGTGTCGGTCGTCAGGTACTTCACCAGCTCCCAGGCCGCGTTCTGCTTCTTGCTCTGCGGGGCGATGCCGATGATCGTGCCGGAGAGGAAGCCCTTGCCGTACTCGTCGGCCTCGTCGTCGGCGACGGGCATCGGCGCGGTGCCGACCTCGAAGCCGACGCCGGCCTGCTGGGTCATGCCCAGGCGCCACTCGCCGTCGAGCTGCATGGCCACCTGGCCGGTCTGGAACGGATGCTTGGCGCCCCACTCGTCACCGAAGGTGTTGCGGTACTTCTCCAGCTTCGCGAAGCCGCCGAGGTCGTCGATGAGCTTCTTCTGGTACGTGAACATCTCGGCGAAGGCCGGGTCCTTGGCGATGTTGGACTTGCCGTCCTTGTCGAAGTAGGCGTGGTCCCACTGGGACATGTAGTGGTCCACGACCGTCTCGTAGCCGTGGTAGGTCGGCATGAAGCCGAGCCGCTCGTAGCTGTCGCCCTTGGCCTTCGTCAGCTTCTTGGCGACCGTGGCGAACTCCGACCAGGTCTTCGGCGGGGACTCGATACCCGCCTTCTTGAAGGCGTCCTTGTTGTAGTAGAGGCCGTAGGCGTCGCCCAGCAGGGGCAGGGCGCAGCGGGTGCCCTCGAACTGGGTGTAGTCGAGCATCGGCTTCGGGATGAGCTTGTCGAGGTCGAGCTTCGACTTCTCGATGAAGGGCTTCAGGTCGAGGAAGGCGCCCGAGGAGCAGAACTTGCCGATGTTGGAGGTCGTGAACGACGACACCACGTCGGGGCCGCTCGAACCGCCCGCGCGCAGGGCCTGGTTGAGCTTGTCGTCGTTGATGTTGCCGACGACCTTCACCGTGATGTTCGGGTGGGCCTTCTCGAAGGCGTCGACGTTCTCCTGGATCGCCTTGACCTCGGCGGGCGCGCTCCAGCCGTGCCAGAAGGTGATCGTCGTCCTGGCGTTGGGGTCGTCGGTGGCGGCGGAGTCCGACTGGCCGGTACAGGCCGTGGCGAGGAGGGCCAGGGAGGCGGTGGCGGCGAGGGCGGCTGCTGCCTTGCGGGTGGGTGAGGGTATGACGTTCCAGGACTTTCCGGGCATGGCGAGGTCTCCCAAGGGCGGGAACGGGGTGGGTGAGGGAAGGCGGGGGGTGAGTCAGGGGGGTGCGGAGGGGGGAGGTGCGCCGGTGGAGCGGGTCGTCAGCGGGCGGTGTCGAAGACCTCGTCGCGTGTGGTCGCGAGCGCGCTCTCCAACGCGCCCCGCAGCACCGGGTGTTCACGGACGTCGCCGACGACCAGCCTGGGGCGGGCCGCGGCCAGTTCCTCCAGCTCGGACTGGACGAGGGCGCGCAGCACCTCACCGCCGGAGGTGAGGGAGGCGCCGCTGAGGACGATGAGTTCGGGGTCGAGGACGGAGACCAGGGAGGCGAGACCGGTGGCCAGCCGGGTCGCGTAGGTCTGGAGGAGCAGCCGGTGCAGGTCGCTGTCCTCGGCGGCGGCCCGTTCGACGAGGGTGGCGGCGGCCTCGGCGTACGGCGTCGACGGGATGTCGCCGATGCCGAGTTCGCGGGCCAGCCGGGGGATCGCCTGTGAACCGGCCAGCTCCTGGTAGCCGCCACTGTTGGCCTTGGCGACCTGCCGGACCAGGGGTGTTCCGGGGACCGGCAGGAAACCCACCTCGCCCGCGCCGCCGGTCCAGCCGCGGTGCAGCCGGCCGCCGAGGATCAGGGCGGCGCCGAGGCCCCCCTCGTTCCACAACAGGACGAAGTCCTCGTGGCCGCGGGCCGCGCCGAGCCGCTGCTCGGCCACCGCCGCGAGGTTGACGTCGTTCTCGTACTCGACCGGCATCGGCAGGGCCGCGGCGAGTTCGTCCAGGAGTGCGGGGGTGTGCCAGCCGGGGAGGTGGGAGGCGTAGCGCAGCCGGCCCGTGTTGGGGTCGAAGGCGCCGGGGGTGCCGATGACGAGCCGGTGGACGTCGTCGCGGGCGAGGCCCGCCGCCTTCACCGCACCGTCCAGGGCGTCGGTGACCTGCCGGACGACGGGCTGGGCCGGGCGCCTGCCGGGGGTGGGCAGTTCGTACGACCCGACCGTGCGGCCCGTGACGTCGGCGACGGCGGCGAGGATGCGTTCAGGGGTGACGTCGAGCCCGGCGGCGTAGGCGGCGGCCGGGTTGACCTCGTACAGCTGAGCGCCCGGGCCGGGTCGGCCCTCCGTGGTGCCGGTCGCCAGGACGAGGCCGGCGGCCTCCAGGCGGGCCAGCAGCTGGGAGGCGGTCGGCTTGGACAGGCCGGTGAGCTTGCCGATCCGCGTGCGGGACAGCGGCCCGTGCTCCAGGAGGAGGTCCAGGGCGGCACGGTCGTTCATGGCGCGCAGGACGCGCGGGGTGCCCGGCGTACCGGCGGTTCCTGCCATGGGATCGACACCTGCCTTTCGGCTGACCAGCTTCTCAGCGATCTACGAGGGAAGTCCATCCAGGATCACTGTTAGGAAAGTTTCCTATCTGCTGTCGAGGAAAGTAAGCCCGGCAGGAAGTCGGCGTCAAGAGAGGTGGTCCGGCAGGCAACCGAGTCGTTACTTGAGGGCGCTGCGGTCGGGCGCGAACTCGTGCCGCGGGAGCAGGAGCGGGGTCGCCAGCAGCAGGACCCCGGCGAGGGCGATCGCCGCGCGGGTGCCGGTCAGCGCGGCCAGCAGGCCCCACAGTGCCGTCGCCGCCGCGGTCGCCGTCTTGCCGGTGATCGACCAGGCCGTCAGGGTGCGGGTCGTGCGGTCCGGCGGGGTCTGGTCGAGGCGGGCGGTGGAGAGCACCGGGTTGAAGACGCCGATGCAGGTGATCAGGCCGAACTCGACGGCCATGACCAGGAGGAGGCCCGGCGTGCCCGGCCCGATGAAGGCCAGGCCGACGGGCCAGACCGCGCGCAGGGTCCCCGCGGTCAGCAGGACCCGGCGCCGGCCGTGCCGGGCGACCAGGCGCCGGGACAGGCGTGAGCCCAGCAGGCCGCCCAGACACGGCACGGCGAAGGCGAGGCCGTACTGCCAAGGGGGGAAGCCGAGTCGGCCGAGCATCAGGACGGCGAGCAGCGGGGCCGGTGCCATGATCAGGGCGTTGACCAGGACCGTGTTGAGGAACAGCGGGCGCAGCGTGGGGTGGCCGAGGATATGCCGCCAGCCGGCCGGGAGGTCGCTCATCCGCAGGCCCGAGGGGGTGTCGGGGAGCGGCTGGTGCCGTCCCGCCCGCTGCCTGTCGCCCCGTTGCCCCTCCTTGTCGCCGATCGCCCGGATCCCCAGCGCCGACAGCAGATAGCTGGCCGCGTCCACCAGTACCGTCGTCATCGGGCCGAACACACCGACCGCGACCCCGCCGAGCGGTGGGCCGAGTGCGGTGGTCGTCCAGGTCGTGGCCTCGAAGCGGCCGTTCGCCGCGAGCAGGTCCTCCGGTGGCACCAGGGACTTCAGATACGCGCCGCTCGCCGCGCCGAACGTGATGTCCGCCGTGGCGACCACCACCGACACCACCAGCAGCTGGCCGAGGGAGAGTGCGTCCAGCGCGAACGCGGCGGGGATGCTCAGCAGTGCCGCGCACCGGATCAGGTCCGCCGCGATCATCACCGGCCGCTTCCGGCGGAACTCCACCCACGCCCCGAGCGGCACAGCGACCACGGCCCCCACCGCGAGGCCCGACGCCGCCAGCAACGCGACCTCACTCGCCCCGGCGTGCAGCACGACGACCGCGATCAGCGCGAAGGCGTCGAAGGCCAGCCGTGTCCCGAAGGCGCTGACCGCGTACGCCGCCCACAGCCACCCGAACGCCCGCCCCAGCCCCCGCCCGCCCGTCACCGTCCGGACCCTACTCCAGGCCGGTGGCGGTCTGTTCGGGGCCGTTCAGTCCTGGAGGAAGGGGGAGGTGTCCAGGGTGGGATACGGGGCGGGGAGGGGGAGGGGGTCGCCGAGGTCGACCTTGGTGTCGGAGTCGTAGTAGGCCTGGGTGGGGTCGCCGCTGGGGAGGATCGGGTCCGTGTAGCAGTGGGCCGTCTTGGTGTTGCGGTTGATGAGGGCGTAGACGGAGATCCCCACGGCGGCGTATGCGGCCGGCTTGGCGCCGGTGTCGATCGAATGGTTGGTCGATGTGACCTCGCCGACCAGAGCGACCATGTCGATGGGGTACCAGCCCTTTTGCATCTTCAGGTATGAGTTGTCCAGCTCGGTGGGCTCCCGGCGCAGGACGTAGAAGTCGGGATCACCAGGGCCGTGGTGCTGCCGTCGTGGTGAGCGGCACGGAATCCCATGCCCATGCCTGCCAAGTCAAGTCCGGCCATGTGGAACTGGAGGGTGAGTCCGACAGCACCCTTGCTGTGGTTGTAGTCCGGCTGCGGCGGCGCGATGACCGTCCCCTCGACGTACTCGGGTCGAATCGGCGCCACGGACGCTTCTTCGAACGCGATCAACAGATCGATGGGGTCCTGCGTCATGACCGTCTCCATGATGGGTTCGGCACTCATCCCTGGTTCTCCTCGTCATGCTGATGCCAGGCTAAGCCCGCACCGGGTGCCCCGGCTGAACGATGGGGCACCCCGGGCGCTCCCCGCGCCGGAATGCCTCGACCGTTCACTCGAACGAGTGTGCTGAACCGTTCCCGCGATCTCGGCCCTACTTCGTCACGCTCGGCGGCGTCAGCGGCGTGGCCGCCACGGACTGCGGGGAGGTGGTGCTGGCGTAGGCCGAGGGGGCCGCCATGCCCGCCGTCGGGTCGGCCGCGGCCTCCTCCTCCAGGGCCAGGGGAGCCCGGCCGACGATCGGGATGTCGGCGGCGTCGAAGGCGCGCTTGATGCGCCAGCGCAGTTCGCGTTCGACGGTCAGGGCCTTGCCCGGCATGGTCTTCGCCGAGACCCGTACGACCATCGAGTCCAGCAGGACGCTGTCCAGGCCGAGGACCTCGATCGGGCCCCAGAGGAGTTCGTTCCAGGGCTCCTCCTTGCTCATCCGCTCGGCGACCTCGTCGATGGTGGCCCTGACCTTGTCCAGGTCCTCGGAGGAGCGGACGGTGACGTCCACCCCGGCCGTCGACCAGCCCTGGGACAGGTTGCCGATGCGCTTGACCTCGCCGTTGCGGACGTACCAGATCTCGCCGTTGTCGCCGCGCAGCTTGGTCACGCGCAGGCCGACCTCGATGACCTCGCCGGCGGCGACGCCCGCGTCGATCGTGTCGCCGACGCCGTACTGGTCCTCCAGGATCATGAAGACGCCGGAGAGGAAGTCGGTGACCAGATTGCGGGCACCGAAGCCGATCGCGACGCCCGCGACACCGGCGGAGGCCAGCAGCGGGGCGAGGTTGATCTCGAAGGCGGACAGGACCATCAGGGCGGCCGTGCCCATGATCACGAAGCTGGCCACCGAACGCAGCACCGAGCCGATCGCCTGCGAGCGCTGGCGGCGGCGCTCGACATTGACGAGCAGCCCGCCGAGGGCCGTGCCGTCCACCGCCTGGGCGGTGCGGTTCATCCGGTCGATGAGCTTGGTGATCGCCCGCCGGATCACCACTCTCAGCACCGCCGCGATGGCCAGGATCAGCAGGACCCTGAGGCCTATCGCGAGCCAGGTCGACCAGTTCTGCTCGACCCAGGTCGCGGCCTGGGTCGCACTCTCGTGAGCGTCCTTGATCGTGGGAACCGCCGGGGTGGTCGTCCCCGAGGGCGTTGGTGACGGCGTCGGACCGGCAGCCAGTAGGACGGCGGACAGGGACACGGCAGGTACCTCCAGTGCAGCGGCCCGCCCCGTCGGTAGATGGTCAAGGTCACGAAAGGGTCACCGGCGGGGCAGACCCACCACACTAACGGGGCATCGTGTGTGGATCGTCGCCATGTTCGAGGGAGGAATCGTGCCCACGTGGGGATGAACTGGTGGGATGAACCGTTCATCGCCCAGGGGATGAATCAGATGTGGTCGAAAACACTCTCAGCCCGTTACCGGGACATGGTGGCGCTTTCACCAGGCGAGAGGGGAGACTGACTACAGATCGTCCCGGCGCGAGCCACGCGCCGCCGACGCCCAAGGAGGCATCCGTGCCGCATGTCCTGGTCCTCAACGCGTCGTACGAGCCGCTCGGCGTCGTACCGCTCCGCCGCGCGCTCGTCCTCGTCCTCGAGAACAAGGCCGTATGCCTCGAGGAGTCCGGCGCCTTCATGCACAGCGCAACCGT
The DNA here is from genome assembly GCF_053608645.1 of Streptomyces sp. NPDC055013. Lineage (NCBI taxonomy): Bacteria > Bacillati > Actinomycetota > Actinomycetes > Kitasatosporales > Streptomycetaceae > Streptomyces > Streptomyces sp. NPDC055013. Next base: position 121,180 of record NZ_JBSGVW010000030.1, on the reverse strand, counting down.
CACAGTCCCCGCACCCAGCGTGGTCCGGCTCAAGCGATTCGTCCGGGTTCCCTATCGGGGGCCCGTTCCTCTTACCCGTAGGGCGCTCTTCGCGCGCGACGGGGGCCGGTGCATGTACTGCGGTGGCGTCGCAACCAGCGTCGACCATGTCATTCCGCGCAGCCGCGGGGGCAAGCACGTCTGGGACAACGTGGTGGCGTCCTGCCGCCGCTGCAACCACGTGAAAGCCGACCGACATCTGTTCGAGATCGGCTGGCGGCTGCGCCACAAACCCGCTCCACCCACCGGTCTCGCCTGGCGCATCATCGGCACCGGGCATAGGGACCCGCGCTGGCTGCCGTACTTGCAACCGTACGGCGCCGAGGACGCCATGGCCCGGATCGACGGCATTTCCGCCTGACGACCCGGGCCTTCGCATACCTGGCGTGCGGCGGCAGGCGTCCGGCCCCGAGGGTCCCCCGTGCCCCCGGGGCCGTCCGTTCACGCGGCCGTACGGCCGTTGTCACACGTACCGCAGCTCCGCCGGCCGCACCGTGCGCCGCAGCAACGGCAGGGACGTGGCCGCGGCCAGCAGGCAGGCGGCGTAGACGGCGACCGGGACCAGGACCGGCACGAGCGGTATCGGCCCGACGGCGTCGTCGATCATCCTGGCCCAGCCCGCATAGATCGCCGTCCCGCCGGCGCCCGCGAGCAGTACCGCCGGGGCGAGCGGCAGTGCGGTCTCCAGGAGCAGCGCCCGGCCGAGCACGCTCTGCGGCACTCCTGCCGCGGCCTGCGCGGCCAGTCCCCGGCGCCGGGTGGCCAGCGACTCGGCGGTGCCCACGGCCAGGGCCGACAGGGTCAGCGCCAGGGCGCCGAGTACCGCGGCACCCGAGAGATCGAGGCCGTTCGTGTAGTACGACCTGCGCTCGGCGAGGTACTCGGTGTTGTTCACGATGTGCAGCAGCACCGCGCGGATGCCGACGAACGCCGTGCCCACCACCGTCAGCAGCAGCACCGCCGCATGCGTGCGAGCCGCCGCCCACGGGTCGTCGCGCAGCCGCTCCGCCGCGATCAGCAGTGCCGGGCGCCGGGCGCGGTCGGCGATCGCGCCGCCCAGCCGCCGGGACGACCAGCCCGCCAGCCACACGGCCGAGACGCCGATCAGCAGGCACAGGGCGAACACCGTCAGCGGGGCGAGGGCGAACCCGACGCCCGTGCCGAAGTAGATGCTCCAGCCGATCCACAGAGTCATCGCCACTATCAGCACGGTCGCCGCCAGGAACGCCCGCCCCGGACCCCGGGTCGGGCGCACCCGCCGTACCCAGCCCAGCGGCGAGGCGACCACCCGGCGCAGCGACAGTGCGCTCACGGCCGCCCCCAGCACCGGGACGGCCACGGCGACCAGGGCGATACCCAGCCACGTCAGGGGCTCGGGGCGCTGCCATATGCGCAGCAGGAGCAGGACGCAGAAAACCGTGGCCGTGGCCGAGCCCGTCAGGCAGGCCAGCCCCGCCTCCAGTGCCGCGATCCGCCGCACCTGCGCGGGCGTGGCCCCCGCGAGTCGCAGCGCGGCAAGGCGCCGGTCGCGGTGTACGGCCCCCACGCGGGCGCACTGGGCGAGGAACCCGAGCACCGCCACCTGCAGCATCAACAGCGCGGTGATCACCCCCTGTCGGTCGCTGGAGTGGTTGAGCAGTCCGCCGCCGACGGACACCGAGTACTGCCCCTCCACGGTGGCGATCGCCGCGACCGCCAGCCCGATCCCGGTCGCGAGCGCCGCCCCGACCGCCGTGAGTGTCACCCGCCACCACTCCCGCCGGTCGGACCCCCGGGTGAGCAGCCAGGCCAGCCGGAGGTCGGCGCTCAGGCGGGTTCTCATGCCGCCACCTCCAGCGGCGTCACGGTGCCGTCGGCCAGCCGCACCTCGCGGTCCGCGTACGCCGCGACCTGGGCGTCGTGCGTGATCAGCAGCACCGCCGTGCCCGACTCGCGGGCCGTGTGGGCCAGGGCCGTCATCACCTGCTCGCCCGCGAGCGAGTCCAGCGCCCCGGTCGGCTCGTCCGCGAAGACGACCCTCGGACCGGTGACCAGGGCCCGCGCCAGCGACGCCCGCTGGGCCTGGCCGCCGCTCATCTCGCCGGGCCGCAGCTCCTCCTGCCCGCGCACCCCGAACCGCTCCAGCCACTCACCGGCCGTCGCCTGTGCCTCCTGCCGACGGGCACCCGCGAGCAGCAGCGGCAGCGCGACATTGTCCAGGGCCGTCAGCTCGGGGATCAGCTGTCCGAACTGGAAGACCACGCCGAACTCCGTGCGCCGCAGCTCGCTCAGCCGCTGCTCGGACAACCGGTCCAGCCGCTCCCCGTCGTATGTCACCGAGCCGGTGTCCGGGCGGACGATGCCGGACAGGCAGTGCAGGAGCGTCGACTTTCCACTGCCGCTGGCGCCGGTCACGGCGAGGATCTCGCCGGCCCGCAGCTCGACGGAGGCACCGCGCAGGGCCTGCGTCCTGCCGTGCGCCTTGACGAGGTCACGGGCCGCAAGAAGCGGCACCGGGTTTCCCCCTGGGTTGCTCATACTGCGTCGACCTCCGCGGTCAGAGTGGTGAGCCGGGCCGCCGTGGTCGTCATCCAACGGAGGTCGGCGTCGAGGTGGTTGAGGGCGTAGTCCGCCGAGAGCACGGTCGCGAGATCGGTGCCCGGCGCGGTCTTGACCGCCGTGAGCTGCCGCATCCGCTCCATGTGGGCGGCACGCTGGGCGCGCAGATAGGCCTCGGGGTCGCCGCCGGACAGGATCGACACGACGACCTTGGCGAAGATCTCGTTCGTCACGAACGGCGCGGGCGGCGCGATCTCCCCGGCCCACCGGGCCAGTTCGAGCGCGCCGTCGTCCGTCGCGCGGTACATGGTGCGCTCCGGGCCGCCGTCCGAGTCGGTGCCGTCGACCTCGGCGAGTCCGTCGCGGACCAGCCGCTGCAAGGTCGTGTAGACCTGCCCGTAGGCCAGCGGGCGGGCCTGCGGGAAACGTTCGTCGTGGCGTCGCTTGAGGTCGTAGCCATGGCTCGGCCCCGTGGCGAGCAGCCCCAGCAGGATGTGGCGGGTGCTCATGCGGATCATTATGTACTGAGTACATGTACTGAGTGAATAGTGATCAGCAAGAAAACCCGGAAATCCGCAGGAGCGGAACAGGATGTGCGGAACAGAATGTGATGAGCGGCACGTTGTTCGCCTTTGTACGTCTGCCACCGCGCCCGCTGGGTAGGGACGGCGGTAACCCGCACGCCGTACTCGAAGAGGAGGCCCCCGTGGCCACAGCATCGGCCCTTTCCAAACCCGAGGCGCCCAGCGAGACCGAGATGTACGAAGGCGTCTTCACCGAACCCGAGATGTACGCCTGTGTCTTCAGCTCCGAGGGCGCCTGCACCGAGACCCCGCTCACCAGCGAACCACCCCTGCCCGACGCCGAGCCCCTCACCAGCGAACCGCCGCTCGCGGATGCCGCACCGCTGACGAGTGAGGCGGCGACCTGGGACATGGGTATGGACATCGGTATGGACATGGACATGTACTCCACGAGGCCGTAGATGGCAGGACAGCGGTCGGCCGAAGCCCCTGCCGAAGACCCGGAGGGTCCCGAAGGTCCCCTCTCCGAAGACCTGTCGCGGCTCGCCGAGCTGCACGGCGTCGCCACCTCCTACCAGCCGTCCGCCGACCGCACGGTCACGGCCTCCGCCACCGCGCTCACCCTCGCCCTGGCCGCCCTCGACGTCGACGCGAGCACGCCCGCGTCCGTCGGTGCCGCACTGGCCGCGCGGGAGCGTGAGCTGCGCGAGCGGCTGCTGCCGCCGACAGTGGTGTGCCGGCCCGGCGCCGAGCCCCTGGCGCCGGGCGCGCTGCCGCCCGGCACCCGGCTGCACATCGAGACCGAACAGGGCGACACCCGCGCCGCGGTCGACCGGCTCCCGCCCGCCGGCCAACTCCCGCCCGGCGTCCACCGATTGACCGTCACCACACCTGACGGCCGTACGGCGACGAGTCACCTGGTCGTCGCCCCGGCCAGGCTGCCCACGCCCACCGCGCGGTCGTACGGCCTTCTCGTCCAGCTCTACTCCCTCCTGTCCCGCCACTCCTGGGGCATGGGTGACCTCGGCGACCTCGGCGAGCTGGCCGCCTGGGCCGGCCGGGCGCTCGGCGCCGGATTCGTGCAGGTCAACCCGTTGCACGCGGCCGTACCCGGAGCCCCGACCGACCCTTCGCCCTACCGCCCGTCCTCCCGCCGCTTCCCCGACCCGGTGCATCTGCGGGTCGAGGACGTGCCCGAGTTCGCCCATGTCGAGGACCGCGAGCGCGTGCGGGCCCTGCTGGAGCGGGCCGGGCGGCTGCGGGAAGCGGTGCTGGAGAAGGGGGAGTTGATCGACCGGGACGCCGTGTGGGAGGCGAAGCGGGAGGCGCTGGAACTGGTGCGTGAGGTGCCGCTCGGGCCCGGGCGGCGGGCCGCCTACGTCGACTTCCTCGCACGGGAGGGACGGGCGCTGGAGGACCACGCCACGTGGTGCGCACTGGCCGAGCTGCACGGCTCGGACTGGCGGCGGTGGCCGGAGGGGCTCCGGGATCCCCGCTCGCCCGAAACCGACCGCGCGCGGCGCGAGTTGATGGACCGGGTCGACTTCCACTGCCGGCTCGCCTGGCTCACCGACACCCAGCTGACCGCCACCCAGCGGATCGCGCGGGAGGCGGGGATGCCGGTCGGGATCGTGCACGACCTCGCGGTCGGGGTGCATCCCGAGGGCGCGGACGCCTGGGCGCAGCAGGAGTACTTCGCGGCCGGGATGTCGGTGGGCGCCCCGCCGGACGCCTTCAACGCGCGCGGCCAGGACTGGGGGCTGCCGCCCTGGCGGCCGGACCGGCTGGCCGAGTCGGGGTACGAGCCGTACCGCCGGCTGCTCAGAGCGCTCTTCCGGTACGCGGGCGCGCTGCGGATCGACCACGTCATGGGGCTGTTCCGGCTCTGGTGGGTGCCGCAAGGGCATGCGCCGACGGAGGGGACGTACGTCCGCCACGACGCGGAGGCCATGCTCGCCATCCTGGTGCTGGAGGCCTCCCGGGCCGGAGCGGTGGTGATCGGGGAGGACCTCGGCACGGTCGAGCCCGGTGTGCGGGAGGCGCTGCGTTCGCGGGGTGTGCTGGGCACCTCGGTGCTGTGGTTCGAGCGGGACTGGGACGGCGACGGCCGCCCCCTGCCGCCGGAGTCCTGGCGCTCCGACTGCCTCGCCACCGCCACCACGCACGACCTGCCGTCCACCGCGGCCCGCCTCACCGGCGAACACGTCGAACTCCGTGACGGCCTCGGCCTGTTGACCCGCCCCGTGGAGCAGGAGCGCGCGGAGGCCGCGGCCGACACCGGCGAGTGGCTGGAGCTGCTGTCCCGGCTCGGGCTGATGCGCGGCACGCACGGCGGGCACTGTGCCTCGGAGGAGGAGGCCGAGATCCAGGCCGTGCATCGCTTCCTGCTGCGCACCCCGGCCCGCATGGTCGGCATCTGGCTCCCCGACGGCGTGGGCGACCGCCGCCCGCAGAACCTGCCGGGCACGTGGGACCAGTACCCGAACTGGCGGCTGCCGATCGCGGACGCGCAGGGAAAGGCGATGACGCTGGAGGAACTGGCGGCGTCGCCGAGGATGCGGGCGTTGCTGGAGGTGCTGCGGGGAGACGCCCGCCGGCACGGCTGACCGGCACGGTCGGGCCCCGCGGCGGGCGGCGTCCGCGGGGCCGGGTGCTCCTTACGGCACCCCCCGGACGCGCGGGCCCCGGCGGCGTTCGGTACTTTTGGCCCCGTGGACAAGAAGAACGCCCTGCGCGCCGGCGCCCTGGCTTCCGGTACGACGCTGATGATGCTGCTGATGTCGTCCCCCGCGCTCGCGCTCACGCGTGACGACGGCGACGACCCGGGTCAGGGCCTGAGCGTCATGGAGACGCTGGCCCAGTTCGTCATTGCCCCGATCGTGATCTTCGCGGTCATCGTGGGCCTCGTGATGGTCCTCGACCGCTCCACGGACCGCCAGCCGAAGGCGAAGGCCAAGGCGAAGGCCTGATCCGCGCGGTCCCGACCGCCCCCCGCTTCTGTCGAGGGCGCCGGCCCCGTCGTACGTACGCGCATCCGCCGTACGTGGACGAAGCCGGCGCCCTCGATGCGTTCTGCGGTGCTCTCCGGGCGGCGCGTGGCGGTTGACTCTCACGCCGGGTACGGCGCGGTCAGATACCGCTGCACCGTCGGCGCGAGCCAGGCCACGATCTCCTCGGGGGCCAGTGCCACGGCGGGCGGGAACCGCAGGACGTAGCGCGTGAGCGCCAGCCCGAGCAACTGCGACGACGCCAGCGCGGCCCGCGCCGGGGCCTGCTCGGGATCGGGGCACACCCGACGGGCCACCGGCAGCAGCTGGTCCGCGAAGATGCCCTGCATGCGCTCGGCCCCGGCCTCGTTGGTCGCGCCGACCCGGAGCAGGGCCGTCAGCACCTCGTTCTCCTCCCACATGGCCAGGAAGTGGGTCACGAGGGCCCGGCCGACGCCGTCGCGGGACAGCGACGCCGGTTCCGGCAGCTTCAGATCGATGGCGATGGCCGCCGCGAAGAGCCCCTCCTTGTTGCCGTAATAGCGCATCACCATCGACGGGTCGATGTTCGCGTGCTTGGCGATCGCGCGGATGGTGGCGCGCTCGTAACCGTCCGCCGCGAAGCGCTCGCGGGCCGCGTCGAGGATCGCCGTGCGCGTGGCGTCGGAGCGGCGAGGGGCGGTGCCTCCGGGGCTGCTGCTCTGCGTCATGCCAACAATCGTATGCCAACGTGTGTAGGCCAACAAGTGTTGACAGGGGTGGAGGGCGGTTCTATGTTTGCCAACAAGCGTTGACCAACGTTCGTTGGCCAACAAGCGTTGGCATCGGCATCGGGAGGCCTCCATGACCGCCAAGAACGGCACCGGCACCGGCACCGGCTCCACCCACCCCGTCCTCGTCGTCGGCTCCGGCCCCACCGGTCTCCTCCTCGCGGGAGACCTCGCCGCCGCCGGGGTCCGCGTCACCCTCGTCGAGCGGCGCCCGCACAGGATCAGCAACCTCTCCCGCGCCTTCGGTGTGCACGCCCGCACCCTGGAGCAGCTCGACGCCCGCGGCCTCGCCGACGAGCTGATCGCCACCGGCAGCACCATCACCGAGCTGCGACTGTTCCGCCGCCTCTCGCTGGACCTGGGCACGCTGCCGTCGCGCTTCCCGTTCCTGCTCATCACCCCGCAGTACGAGGTGGAGCGGCTGCTGGAGCGGCGGGCGCGCGAGCTCGGGGTCGAGTTCCTCTTCGAGAGCGAGGTCGTGGGACTGCGACAGGACGACGACGGGGTCGACCTCGATGTGCGCGGTCCGGACGGGGCGGTCGTCACGCACCGCGCGGCCTACGTCGTCGGCGCGGACGGCCACCGCAGCGCCGTACGGCGGGCGATCGGCCAGCCCTTCCCCGGAGTCTCCGTCATCAAGTCCCTGTTCCTGGCGGACGTCCGGCTCGCCGAGCAGCCCGCGAGCGTGCTCACCGTCGACGGCGCGGGTGACTCCTTCGCGATGATCGCGTCCTTCGGCGACGGCTGGTACCGCGTCATGGGCTGGAACCGCCGCCACGAGGTCCCCGACGACGCCCCGCTCGACCTCGCCGAGGTCAAGGAGGTCACCCGCCGTGCCCTCGGCACCGACTACGGCATGCACGACGCGCGCTGGCTCTCCCGCTTCCACAGTGACGAGCGGCAGGCTCCGCAGTACCGGATCGGGCGGGTCTTCCTCGCCGGCGACGCCGCGCACGTCCACTCACCGGCCGGCGGTCAGGGCATGAACACCGGCCTGCAGGACGCGGCCAACCTCGGGTGGAAGCTCGCCGCGGTCGTCAACGGCCGACAGCCCGAGACCCTGCTGGACACCTACCAGGCCGAACGTCACCCCGTCGGCAAGGCGGTACTGCGCAGCAGTGGCGGGCTGGTCCGGCTGGCTCGGGCGCAGAGCCCGGCCCTGCGCGCCGTCCGCGCCGTCTTCTCCGCCTTCGTCAACGCCGCCCGGCCTGCCCAGGCGAAGGCCCTGGCCCAGATCTCGGGCATCGGGTACGGGTACGCCGCCCCGCGCGGCTCCCACCGCCTGGCCGGCACCCGCGTCCCGGATGTGGCTCTGGGGAGTGGCCGCCTGTACGAGGCCCTGCGGGGCGGGCGGTTCGTGCTGGTCCTCCCGTCGGCCGGGGAGGCGCCCGAGGTGCAGGGCGGCCGCAAGGACCGGCTCGCCGTGGAGCGTTGGGCGAGCGACCGCCGTACGGCCATGCTCGTGCGGCCCGACGGATACGTGGCGTGGGCCGCGGACGCCACCGACGCGCGGTCGGTCGAGGCGGCGGTCGCCGAGCACGTGGGTGAGTGAAGCCCCTCCCGCAACCTTTCAGCTCTCCTGAAAGGAACGCTCGGAAAGTTTCGATGGACGCGACAGATTGCGCGCTGCGACGGTGGACCCGTCACCGTCACCGCCCATCGAAAGGACCTCTGTGCCCGCCGTCCTGAACCGGACCGCCCGTACGACATCCCCTTCCACCACCCCGACCCCGAGGACGGCCGCCGTCCTCGGGGTCGCTCTCGCCGCTCTCGCCACGGTCGTCTGGTCCGGCAGCTTCGTCACCTCACGGGCGCTGCACGACAGCGTGCCGCCGGTGCAGCACGCCTTCTGGCGATGGCTGGTGGCGCTGGTCGCGGTGGCTCCGTTCGGTGCCCGGCAGGCCTGGCGGCAGCGGGAGCTGATCCGCAGGCACCTCGGCTTCGTGCTCCTCGCCTCGCTGCTCGGCGTCACCACCTACAACACTCTGGTCAACCAGGCCGGCGTGACCACTCCCGCCGCCAACATGGGCATGATCATGGCCGCCTCGCCGGTGCTGATGGCGCTGTTCGAGCGGGCCGCGGGGGTACGGCTGGGCGCGCGCCGGGTGGTCGGGCTGCTGGTGGCCTGCGCGGGCGTCCTGCTGCTGATCGGCAGTGGTGCGGGCGGCGCAGGGTTCGCGGCCGGGGATCTGTGGATGGTGGCGGCGGCCTGCTGCTTCGGGTCGTACAGCGGGCTGTTGCGGCGGCGGCCGGCCGAACTGGGCGGTGCGGCCTTCCTGTTCACGACGTTCCTGGTGGGTACGGTCCTGCTGGTGCCCGCGCAGGGCGTGAGCCTGGCGGTGCAGGGCGGGTTCGAGCCCACCGCCGGGACGCTGCTGCCGATCCTCTACGTGGGGGTCGCCTCCTCCGCCGTCGCCTTCTTCGCCTGGAACCGGGCGATCGCGCTGGTCGGCCCGAGCCGTGCCGGGGTCGTCTACTACCTCCAGCCGGTGTGCGTGGCCCTGCTGTCCTGGGCGGTCCTCGGCGAGGCGACCGGCTGGACGCAGATGGTGTGCATGGGGCTGATCCTCGGCGGAGTCGTCCTGGGAGCGGCGTCGCGGCGGTGACATAGGTTGCCGCCATGGTCGAGTGGGACATCCGCAAGCTGCAGATCCTGCGGACGCTGCGGGAGCGGGGCACAGTGACGGCGACCGCCGAGGCGCTGCGGATGACGCCGTCGGCGGTGTCGCAACAGCTGACGAATCTCGCTCGGCAGGTCGGGGTGCCGTTGCTGGAGGCACAGGGGCGGCGGGTGCGGCTGACGGACGCGGCCCGGCTGGTGCTGCGGCACGCCGAGGCCGTGTTCGAGCAACTGGAGCGGGCGGACGCCGAGTTGGCGGCGTACGTGCACGGTGAGGTCGGGGAGGTGCGGGTGGGCGCCTTCTCCACGGCCGTGCCGGCGCTGGTCGTACCGGCGGTGCGGGCGTTGCGTCAGACGCATCCCGGAGTGACCGTACGGGTGCGCGAGGCCGAGGCACAGGAGGCGTACGAGCTGCTGGCCGGCGGGGAGGTGGACCTCGCCCTGTCCCTCGCGGCCCAGGCACCGACGGTGGGCGACGCGCGCTTCACCCGGGTGACGCTGCTCGCGGACCCACTGGACGTCGCCCTGCCCCCGGGCCACCGGCTGGCGCAGGCCGAGCAGGTGCGGCTCGCCGATCTCGCCGCGGAGGAGTGGATCTTCGGCGGCAGCGGGCCGTGGTCGGACATCACGCGCGGCGCGTGCGAGGCCGCCGGGTTCAGCCCCCGGCAGGGGCACTCGGCCGCCGGGTGGACGGCGATCCTGGCGATGGTCGAGGCGGGAATGGGGGTGGCGCTGGTGCCGCGGATGGCCGCGGTGGCCAGGGACGGGGTCGTGATGCGGGTGCTGGGGGAGCAGCGCCCGGTGCGGCACGTGGTGGCCGCGGTGCGCAGGGGGAGCGAGGCGGGGGCCGCGGTGGGGAGGGTGCTGTCGGCTCTGGAGGCCGCTGCCGCGGGGCTCGGCTGAGGGCGGGACGACCAGGGGCGCCCGGTGTTGTACCGGGCGCCCCCTAAAAACGGTCGTACGACGTCGGTTACAGCTCCGCCGCCGCGTCCGCGGCCTGCGCCTTCAGCGCGCGCTCAACACCCGACCGGGACTCGGAGATCAGGCGTCGCAGGGCCGCGTTCGGCTCGGCCGAGGTCAGCCAGGCGTCCGTCTTGCGGAGGGTGTCCTCGGAGACCTGGATCGTCGGGTACAGGCCGATGGCGATCTGCTGGGCCATCTCGTGGGAGCGGGCGTCCCAGATGTCCTTGACCACCTCGAAGAACGTGTCCCCGTAGGGAGCCAGCAGCTCGCGCTGGTCGGTCTGGACGAAGCCGACGATGACCGCTTCCTGCAGCGAGTTCGGCAGCTTGTCGGAGTCGATGACCGACGACCATGCCTCGGCCTTGGCCTCCGCGGTCGGCCGGGCGGCGCGGGCCGTGACGGCGTGGCGCTCGCCGGCGGCCGTCTTGTCCCGCTCGTACTCGCCCGCGATCTCCGCCTCGTCGAAGCGGCCCACGGCCGCCAGACGCTGGACGAAGGCCCAGCGCAGCTCCGTGTCGACGGCCAGCCCCTCGATCGTCTGGGAGCCGTCCAGCAGGCCCTCCAGCAGGTCGAGCTGCTCCGGCGTACGGGCGGTCGCCGCGAACGCCCGTGCCCACGCCAGCTGGTGGTCGCTGCCCGCCTCGGCGGCGCGCAGATGGGCCAGCGTGGCGTCCGTCCAGCGGGTCAGCAGGGCCTCGCGGGTGCCCGGGGCGGCGTACAGCTCGATCGCCAGCTTGACCTGGCGCTGCAGTGACTGCACGACACCGATGTCGGACTCCTTGCCGATGCCCGACAGGACCAGCGAGAGGTAATCGCGGGTGGCGAGCTCGGCGTCGCGCGTCATGTCCCAGGAGGACGCCCAGCACAGGGCCCTGGGGAGGGAGGCGTCGAAGTCGCCGAGGTGGTCCGTCACGAACGCGAGGGACTCCTCGTCCAGGCGGACCTTCGCGTACGACAGGTCGTCGTCGTTGAGGAGGACGACGTCCGGGCGGCGCGTGCCCGACAGCTGCGGTACGGCGGTGAGTTCGCCGTCCACGTCCAGCTCGAGGCGCTCGTCGCGCACCAGCTTGCCGGTGCCGGCGTCCAGGTTGTACAGGCCCACCGCGATGCGGTGCGGGCGCAGGGTCGGCTCGCCCTTGGCGCCGGCCGGCAGCGCCGGGGCCTCCTGGCGGATCGCGAAGGACGTGATCACACCGTCGGCGTCCGTCTCGATCTCGGGGCGCAGGACGTTGATGCCCGCCGTCTGCAGCCACTGCTTCGACCAGGTCTTCAGGTCACGGCCGGAGGTCTCCTCCAGGGCGCCCAGCAGGTCGGACAGACGCGTGTTGCCGAACGCGTGCCGCTTGAAGTACGCCTGGACACCGCGGAAGAACTCGTCCTGGCCGACATACGCCACGAGCTGCTTGAGGACCGAGGCGCCCTTGGCGTAGGTGATGCCGTCGAAGTTGACGAGCACGTCGTCCAGGTCGCGGATCTCCGCCATGATCGGGTGCGTCGACGGCAGCTGGTCCTGGCGGTACGCCCACGTCTTCATCTGGTTCGCGAACGTCGTCCACGCCTGCGGCCAGCGCGACTCGGGGTGGTGCGCCTGGCAGGCGATGGAGGTGTAGGTGGCGAACGACTCGTTCAGCCACAGGTCGTTCCACCACTCCATGGTGACCAGGTCGCCGAACCACATGTGGGCCAGCTCGTGCAGGATGGTCTCCGCACGCCCCTCGTACGCCGCGCCCGTCACCTTGGACCGGAAGACGTACTGGTCGCGGATGGTCACCGCGCCCGCGTTCTCCATCGCGCCCGCGTTGAACTCCGGCACGAAGAGCTGGTCGTACTTCTCGAACGGGTACGCGTAGTCGAACTTCTCCTGGAACCAGTCGAAGCCCTGCCGGGTGACCTCGAAGATCGCGTCCGAGTCGAGGTACTCGGCGAGCGAGGGCCGGCAGTAGATGCCGAGCGGGACGGACTGGCCGTCCTTCTCGTAGACGCTGTGCACGGAGTGGTACGGGCCGACGATGAGTGCCGTGATGTACGACGAGATACGCGGCGTCGGCTCGAAGGACCAGACGTTGTCCTGGGGCTCCGGGGTGGGCGAGTTGGAGATCACCGTCCAGCCCTCGGGGGCCTTCACGGTGAACTGGAAGGTGGCCTTCAGGTCGGGCTGCTCGAAGGACGCGAAGACGCGGCGGGCGTCCGGAACCTCGAACTGGGTGTACAGGTACGCCTGCTGGTCGACCGGGTCGACGAACCGGTGCAGGCCCTCGCCGGTGTTGGTGTACGCGCAGTCGGCGACGACCCGCAGGACGTTGCGGCCCTCCAGCAGGCCGGGCAGCGCGATGCGGGAGTCCTCGAAGAGGGCGTCCGCGTCGAGCGCGTCGCCGTTGAGGGTCACCTCGTGGACGGCCGGGGCCACGAGGTCGATGAAGGAGTCGGCGCCGTTCTCCGCGACATCGAAGCGCACCGTGGTCACGGACCTGTAGGTACCGCCCTCCTGCGCGCCGGAGAGGTCGAGATCGATCTCGTACGAGTCAACGGTCAGCAGCTTCGCCCGCTGCTGCGCCTCTTCGCGAGTCAGGTTTGTGCCAGGCACGCGGTCATCTCCTCGATATGTGTGGGTTCGGTCATCCTTCCATGGGACCTGCACGGAGCGCGATGTCCGTTTACCGCCGGTGGGCACGACGTACGCGCGTGACGCTGGAGGCATGACGACCTATCCGGCACGCCCCATCGATCCGACGGCCCTGAAGGAGCTTCGCTCTGCTGACGACGCGGGACGCCGGACGGTTCCCGTGACCGATGAGGAGGGCGGGGCGCCGCTGCGCTGCTGCCTGCGCCGCAGCGCCCCCGGCGAGCGCATCGCCCTCGTCTCGTACGCCCCGCAGCGGCGCCGGGCGGCCGAGAACGGGGTCGATCCCGGGGCCTACGACGAGCAGGGGCCGGTGTTCATCCACGCCGAGGAGTGCGGGGGCCCGGACGGGGACGCGCTGCCCTTCGCCAACGCCCACCGGACCGTCCGCCGCTACTCGGCGGACGGGCGGATCCTCGGGGGGCGGCTGGTGGAGCCGGGGGACTTCGAGAGGGCGTTCGCGGAGGCGTTCGCCGACCCGGGTGTGGCGTTCATCCATGTGCGGGCCGTGGAGTACGGGTGTTTCCTCTACGAGGTGCGCAGGGGGTAGCCACCGGAAGCAGCACAACGAGAGGGGCGCCCACCGTCCACCGGTGGGCGCCCCTCTCGACGTGGGTCCGGGCGTCAGCCCTTCAGCTCCGCCGCCACCAGCTCCGCGATCTGCACCGCGTTCAGCGCGGCGCCCTTGCGGAGGTTGTCGTTGGAGAGGAAGAGGGCGAGGCCGTGCTCGACCGTCTCGTCGGCACGGATGCGGCCGACGTACGACGGGTCCTGGCCGGCCGCCTGCAGCGGGTTCGGGACCTCGGAGAGGGCCACGCCGGGGGCGCCCGCCAGCAGCTCCTTGGCGCGCTCCACGCTGATCGGGCGGGCGAAGCGGGCGTTGACCTGGAGGGAGTGGCCGGAGAAGACCGGGACGCGCACGCAGGTGCCGGAGACCTTCAGCTCCGGGACCTCGAGGATCTTGCGGGACTCGTGACGGAGCTTCTGCTCCTCGTCGGTCTCGTGCAGACCGTCGTCGACGATCGAGCCGGCCATCGGCAGGACGTTGTACGCGATCGGTGCGACGTACTTGTGCGGCTCGGGGAACTCCGCCGCGGAGCCGTCGTGGGTCAGCTTGGGCGCGTCGTCGCCGACCTTCTTGACCTGCTCGAACAGCTCGTCGACGCCGGCGAGACCCGAGCCCGACACCGCCTGGTACGTGGCGACGACCAGCGCCTCCAGGCCGGCCTCGGCGTGCAGCGGCTTCAGCACGGGCATCGCGGCCATCGTGGTGCAGTTCGGGTTGGCGATGATGCCCTTGGGGCGGTCGGTGATCGCGTGCGGGTTCACCTCGGAGACGACCAGCGGGACCTCGGGGTCGCGGCGCCAGGCCGAGGAGTTGTCGATCACGACGGCGCCCTGCGAGGCGACCTTCGGGGCGAGGGCCTTCGAGGTCGAGCCGCCCGCCGAGAACAGGACGATGTCCAGGCCGGTGTAGTCGGCCGTCGACGCGTCCTCCACGGTGACGCCGTCGAGCTGCGAGCCGGCCGAGCGGGCCGAGGCGAACAGGCGCAGCTCGGTGACCGGGAAGTCGCGCTCCTTGAGGATCCTGCGCATGACCGTGCCGACCTGACCGGTGGCTCCGACGATTCCGACCCTCACGGCGACTCCTTCTACGTGGCTTGTCTGTGACTGCTGCATGGCCGAGGCGTTTCCATCATGCGGTCAGCCTCGGTCCGCCTGTCCAATTGTTTGGCATTGATGACCGGCCAATGGGACGCGACGGGCACCGGGCGCGGCACCGGTTCTACGGCTCACACCCATGCTGAGCTGGAGAAATTCGCCCTACGGCCGCCCGGCGCCGCAAGCTCGCCTGCCCACCGGCGACCGGGCTACGCGGCGGTGTGACGTACAACTCCGTCCGACGCCGAAAAATTGCCGGGCATCCGGCCGAACGTTTTGGCGCACCACGGCGTCACAGTCACCACACGGGGAGGGGAGGGGTGGCTGTGCTGCGCAGAAGGGCCCGCCGCGACCAGGGGGGCGGTGCCGTCCGGGACGTACCGGACGATCCGCTGGACGCGGCCCAGGAGCGCCGGGTGCGGGCAGTGCTCGCCCTGGGCGGAGTACCGCAGACGGACCTGCCGGACGGGGTGCAGCAGGTCCGTCTGCGGCTGCTGGAGCGGGCCGCCAGTGGCCGCGAGGCGCCGCGCGACGTGTCGGCGTGGGCGGCGGTCGTCGCCTCCAACCTCGCCATGGACTGGCACCGGGCCAAGAAGCGCCAGGAGCGGCTCGGGGAGCGGCTCGCCTCCCTGCGCCAGCTCGAACACCCTTCCGGCGAGGACACCAGCCTGCTCTCCCTCGCCGTCGCCCGGGGCCTGGACGAACTGCCCGACAACCAGCGCCAGGTCCTGGTCCTGCGGTTCTACGGCGACCTTCCGGTCCGCGACATCGCCGAGGAGCTCGGCATCCCGGAGGGCACGGTCAAGAGCAGGCTGCACACGGCGGTACGGGCTCTGCGCGCCCGCCTGCACGAGGACGAGGTGGTGTGACGTGACCGCCGAGAACGAAGGCCGTACCGGCCGCGACGGCTACGACGACGGGCGCGGCGGTGTCGACGCGCTGATGGCCGCGATCACCGGCGAGCCGCTCACCGACGAGGCCCGCGTGGACGCCGCCTTCATGGCGGAGCACCGGTCCGCGGCGGCCGACGTGGCGCTGCTGCGCGAGCAGCTGGGGATCATCGGGCACGCGCTCACCGAGCCGGTGCCCGCGGCACCGGCGCCCGAACCGGCCCCGGAACCCGCCCCCGCACGACAGCCCTCCCGCACCCGGCGCCGCGTGTTCACCGTCGCCCTCGGCAGCCTCGCCGTGGCGGCCGCCGCGTCCGTGCTGGTCGGCATGGGCTGGCTGCTGACACAGGCCGGCGGCGGCGACAGCATGTCTTCGGGGGCGGACTCCGGCAGCGCCGCGAAGGAAGACGCCTCCGCTGCCGCCGGCTACGCCTTCGGCAGCCCCCGCTACCTCGCCTGTTCCCGCCTGGTGGCCGAGGGGAGGGCCACCTCCGTCGAACAGCTCGCCGGATCCGGCTCCATCCGCGTCACCCTGCACATGACCCGCTACTACAAGCCGGGCAAGGGCGAGCAGGAGCTGGCCTTCGTCGTCGACGAGAACGTCGTCCCGGGCCTGCGCGAGGGCGACCGGGTGCTCATCGGCATCCCGCAGGGCGCCCGACAGCCCGACTTCTGGGCCGTGGGCGAGAAGAACATCGCCCCCGAACGGGCCTGGATCACCGGCTCGCTGGCCGAGTCGCGGGGGCTCACCTGCTGACGGCGAAGGGCGGGCGCCCGTAACCGGACGCCCGCCCTCACCGCCGTACGGCAGCCGTACTACGCCACTACGGCGTGACCTTCTCGATCTTCACGTTGCCCAGGCCCGCGACCGTGCCACGGGCGTTGAGCAGCTGGACCTGGCCGAAGAACTCACGGCCCTCCGGCGCGGGCGCCAGCGCGGTGACGCTGCCGGCGACCGTGGCCGTGGCACCCGTGCCGAGCTTCACCGGCGAGTCGTCCACCGTGACGGAGCCGAGCGCGGGGGAGAAGAACACGTCCAGGTAGTCGTACGCCGTCGAGCCCGCCGGCACCGAGTAGCCGATGACCTCGATGCTGTACTTCCCGGCGGCCGGCTTGGCGATCGAGACCGCCTCCTCCGAGTCGCCGTCGGCGGAGCTGCCGACCTCGGTGCCGGCCGCGTCGTAGACGGCCAGGTCGAGGTCGGCGGCCGCGTCGGAGACGTTGCCGATGGAGACGTCGAGCGAGGTCGCGCCCTCGGGCACCTCGACCGTGGTGGTCTGCGTGGCGCCCTCGGCGATGGTCGGACGGGCCGCCTTCGACGAGCCGAGCGGGCCGCCGGCCAGCTTGCCGTCGATCGCGGCGTAGTTGTTGGTCACCTTCCAGGAGGCGGCGGCCGGGGTGCCGACCTTGGCCTCGGGGACGGTCACGGTCTCCGGGTCGAAGGCCGCGCCGAGGACGGTGACGTCCAGCTTGAACGGGTTGTCGAGCAGCGGCGACGTACGGCGCGACTCGACCTCGATCTCCCAGACGCCGGGCTGCGGGTCGGCGTAGGAACGCACGTCCGGCTTGCAGCCGTTGCCGTCGAGGTAGTTGTTGTAGCAGTACGGGGTGCCGGTGGTGTCCGACGGGACGCCGTACGGGTGGATGGCGATGAACCGGGTCTGGCTCTTGTCCTTGAGCCCGCCGATCGCGACCTCCAGCGACTTCGCGCCCTCGGGGACGGTCACGAAGTACGACTTGTTGCTGTTGCGCTGGGTCGTACCGGACGCGGAGTACGTGTACTTCAGCGGCGCCGAGACCACGACCGTGTTGAGGACCAGCTTGTCGATGCCCTCGGTGCGCGGGTCGTCGACCTCCAGGATCGCGCTCTTGATGCCCGCCGAGGAGGACTTCGCGGAGACCTGGACGGTGACCGGCTTGTTCAGGCCGAGTCTGATCTCGTCGGAGCCGACGATCTTGAAGGTGCCTCCGGCGTTGTTCTCGAAGTGCAGCTCGTGCCGGATCGCCTTGTCCGCGCCGGACGTGCGGGTGATCGTGACGTCGTACGTCTTCTTCTGCCCGGCCTTGAGGCCGCCCTCGCGGTCGTAGACGCCCGTGCCGAAGCCCGGGGTCTTCAGGAACTGGTCGATCGCGGTGTCGACCGGCGCCTTCACCGTGTACTCGTGGGCGGTCGCGCCGTCACGGATGGAGTCCCAGGCGTCCGGGACGTTGATGAGGCCGGCCCCCTCCTCGTACGCCTGAACGCCCTTGATGTGGTCGGCGGTCGAGGTCAGCGCGGTGCGAAGCTTCGCGGGCGTCAGATCGATGCCCTTCTGCTTGGCGGCGCTCAGCAGCAGCGCGGACGCGCCCGCGGCCTGCGGGGACGCCATCGAGGTGCCCTGGAGCATGCCGTAGCCGGCCGGGAGGGTGTAGCCCGCCTCGGCGACCGGTGCGCCCGGCAGCCACGTCTGGATGGTGTTGATCGCGGCACCCGGCGCCGACAGCGTCGGGGTGAAGCCGCCGTCCTCACGCGGACCGCGTGAGGAGAACGGCATCATCGCGTACTTCTTCTCCACGACCGAACCGTAGTTGGCGGCCCAGGTCTCCCTGGAGACGGTCGCGCCGACCGAGATGACCTTGGCGGCCAGGGCCGGGTCACCGATGGTGTTCGCGCCGGGGCCGGAGTTGCCGGCCGAGATCACGAGCTGGACGCCGTAGGTGTCGATCAGGCGCGTGTACAGCTCGGCGCGGGCGTTGTTGCCGTCGTTCAGCGCCGGCAGACCGCCGATGGACATGTTGACGATGTCGACGCCACGGTTGACGACGAGGTCGATCATGCCCTCGGTGAGTGCGACGTTGGTGCAGCCGCCGGTCCAGGTGCAGGCACGGGACGCGACGAGCTTGGCACCGGGGGCCTGGCCGTTCATCCTGCCGCCGAACAGGCCGTTCGCGGCGGTGATGCCGGCGACGTGGGTGCCGTGCTCGGACTCGATGACGCCGATGTTGACGAAATCGCGCTTCTGGCCGACCCAGTCGCCGCCCAGCGGGTCCATCGGCACGTCCTTGCGGATCTGCACGACGAACGGCTGCCGCTCGGCGACGTCGGTGGCCGGGTTGTCGGTGCCGAAGTACCCGATCTGGAAGCCGTCCTTGTACGGCTTCATCGGGGTGTCGTCACCGAAGTCGTTGTTGTTGTTCAGGTCGACCCGGACCGTGCCGTTCGCGGCGTCGTAGAGCACGCCCCACGAGTCGGTCTTGTCGCCGTCGCGGTTGGCGTCGCCCGCCGCGTCGCCGCCGGTGGTGTACGACTCCAGGAAGGTGCTGACCTGGTAGGCACCGGCAGGCGCGGTCCAGGTCTTGCCGCCGTAGCTGAACGTGGGCCCGGAGACGGAGGTCACCATCGGGCGCCAGGTGCGGTCGTTGTCGACCAGCGGGTCGGTCGCGGTGACCCAGTCGACGATCTTGCGCTCGCCGGTAGTGGTCTTCTGCAGCGCCGGGTGGGCGAGGTCCACACCGCTGTCGAGGATGCCGATGGTGATGCCGCGGCCGTCCGCCTTCGGGTTCTTCTTCACGAAGTCGACGGAGCCCGTCTCGAAGGACGGGTTGTACGGGTTCTCGGCCGGGGTGCTCTTGGAGGGAGCGGCGTACGAGGTACTGCCGGCCGTCGACTTCTTCGTGTCGACGGCGGGGTCGTCCAGGGGTATCTCCTCGCGCAGGTCGATGCCGTGCACCGAGGAGAGCTTCGTCGCGGCGGCGATGGCCGAGTCGGCCTTGCCGGTGGGGACGGTGGCCCGGACGTACCCGAGCTTGTCGTAGGTGCGGCCCACAGAGCCGACCGCGTCCAGCTGCTCGGCGACCTTCTCGGTCTGGCCGGGCGCGGTCGCGATCATCATCGTGACGTTTTTGTCGCCGTCGGACTTCGCCTCGGCGAGCAGGTCGGCGTCGTCCGAACCGAGCTTGTCGTGCGCGGACTTGACACTCGGGTCCGCGGCGGGCGCGGGGTCCGCGGCGAGGGCCATGGGTATCGGCCCTGCTGCGGACAGCGCGGCGACGAGACCGGCGGCCACGGCTATGCGGGCCACGCGTCTCGCGCCGGGCTTCGGTTCGCGCTGGGGGGTGAGGGTCATCGGCATCCCTTGCAGATAAGGAGCATGGGTCGTCCGGTATGTGAACCCGGACGACCGCACAGCCTTACGCAAGGGAAGGATGTTTGGGAAGAGTTGACCCAATCGAAATGGAGGTATGGGGGAAACCCGCTGTTCATTCGAGGCAAGAGGGGCTTAAGTGAGCAAGTCGCCCGCAAGGGGCAAGCTGCCCGCAAGCCGAATAATCGCCTGCCGATCCGGGCCCGGCCCTCTAATGTCCCTACGTGCCGAAGAAGTTGAGGGTGGCGGCCTACGCCATTTGCGTGCGTGACGGACAACTCCTCCTCGCCCGGTCCCCGGCCCCCGGCGGCGGCTTCGAATGGGTGCTGCCCGGCGGCGGCATGGAACACGGCGAGGATCCCTACGACACCGTCGTGCGGGAGGTGGAGGAGGAGACCGGCTACCTCGTCGAACCGACCGGCCTGCTCGGTCTCGACTCCTCCCACCGCGTCTTCCCGGCCCGCTTCGGCCGCAGCGTCGACCACCACGGCGTCCGCCTCGTCTACGAGGCCCGCGTCACCGGCGGCGACCTGTGCTACGAGGCCAACGGCTCCACCGACATGGCGGCCTGGCATCCCCTGGACGACGTGCCCGGCCTGACCCGAGTCTCCATGGTCGACAAGGGGCTGGCACTGTGGCGCGAACGGCCGGCGGCGGGGCGCGTCCGAAGGGCGGGTAAGTAGCTTCAGTACCCCGCAAGATGAACACGGAGTGACCGCGTCCCGGCCGTTCGAGGAGCGGCCGTGAACGCGGAGGGTGCCCCAAGATCCACGTACGGTGATCGGCGCTGCGCGTTGCCGCCCTGTTCATGCGCAGGTCATTCCCGGTGCCAACGATCCACAGTGAGCGGGATGTTCGCTTCGGCGAGCGCCCCGCGACCACTGCCGACGCGTTCGCACTCGGGGAGATCGCGCCATGTCGCGCATACGCTCTGTCGCCAGCTCCGCGCTGGGGGTCCACCGCCGTACTCTGCTCGCCGCCACCGGTGCGGTGACCCTCTCCGCGGGGGTCGGTTACACCCTGCGGCCCACCGACAGCCAGGCCGCCACCACCGCCGGCCCCGCGAGCGCACAGGGCGCCGGTGCGGGCAACGCCGCGGCCGAGGCCCCGGTCGGCGCCTCCCGCAAGCTGCCGGTCGCGCTCGCGCCGTACACGCGGGGCACCACCCTCGCGAACGTCGCCACCCCGCGCGGCACCTCCGGCTTCCGCCGGCTCGGTGACGGCCCCGGCTGGCGCCGCGTCGTCCGTGACGACCTGGCCGCCCCCAAGGCGGACCGCGCGAAGCGGCGTACGGCGCTCGCCGCCTTCGTGCAGCTCACCGACCTGCACGTGATCGACGCCCAGCACCCGCTGCGGCTGGAGTACCTGCGCTCGACGGACGTGCACGCCTGGCGGCCGCAGGAGGCGCTGACCGTGCCCGGCGCGGTGGCGCTGGTCGAGCGGCTCAACGCGCTGCGGGGCGGCCCCGTCACCGGCGCCCCGCTCCACTTCGCGATGACCACCGGCGACAACACGGACAACAACTGCAAGTCCGAGCTGGAGTGGTTCCTCACGGTGATGAGCGGCGGCCGCGTCACCCCGAACACCGGTGACCCGCGGCAGTACGAGGGCGTCCAGAACAGTGGCCTCAAGCTGTACTGGCAGGCCGACGACAGTGTCCGCGACGCCGACAAGCAGGTCGGCTTCCCGCACATCGAGGGCTTCCTCGCCGCCGCGATCCGCGAGACACGCAGCCCCGGCCTGAACATCCCCTGGTACTCGACGGTCGGCAACCACGACGCGATGCCGCTCGGCACGTACGCCTCGCACAGCGACTCCTACCTGACCGACCTGGCCGTCGGCGGCAAGAAGCTGATGAACGTCTCCGCCGCGGACGCCAAGAAGCTCCAGGACTCCCTCAAGCAGGACAAGGACCCGCGGGGCACCGTCTTCAAGGACTTCCTCAAGGCCCACGCCCGCTCGATGCGCTCGGTCACGCCGGACGAGAAGCGGGCGCCGTTCACGCCGAAGGACTATGTGCGGGCCCACCTGGACCCGGCCTTCCGCGGCCTCGGCCCCGTCGGCCACGGCTACTCCACGGCCAACCTGGACGCGGGCACCCAGTACTACAGCTTCCGGATCGCGGACGACGTCATCGGCATCAGCCTCGACACCACCGACCCGGGCGGCCACTACGAAGGGTCCATCGGGGCGGCCCAGTTCAACTGGCTGGACCGGACGCTGCGGGAGAACAAGGACTCGTACGCGATCATCTTCAGCCACCACACCAGCAAGACGATGGGCAACCTCCGCCGCGACCCGGCCCGCCCGAACGAGCGGCGCGTGGGCGGCGCCGAGCTGGTCCAGCTGCTGGGCGGTCACCGCAATGTCCTGGCCTGGGTGAACGGCCACATCCACAAGAACGTCATCACCCCGCACCCGGCCTCCGGCGGCCGCTCCTTCTGGGAGATCTCCACCGCCTCCCACGTCGACTTCCCCCAACTCGCCCGGATCATCGAGGTGGTGGACAACAAGGACGGCACGATCTCGCTGTTCACCACCCTGATCGAGTCCTCGGCCCCGCACGCCACCGACTTCACGGACCTCTCCCAGACGGGCCTGGCCGCCCTCTACCGCGAGCTGTCCCTCAACGCCCCCGGCGCGCGCTCGACGCTCGCGGGTGAGCGCGGGGACCGCAACACGGAACTGGTCCTGAAGAAGGCCTGAACCGGTTCCGGGGAAGGCCTGAGCACAACGGCCGAAAGGCGCTCAACCGCCGCCCCGTCCTCAACCTCCGCAGCACCCGCCCGGTCTCTCCCCCCGACCACGCTCGCAGTGAGCGGACAGATGGGGGAGAGACATGAGCGTACGTACGACCCGCATGGCCCTCGTGGCGGCGACGGCGGTGACGCTGTCCGTGGCCCTGGCGGCCCCCGCGATGGCGGCCGCGCCCGCCGGAGAGGGGCACGGCCCGACCCGCAAGGCCGTGCAGGCCGCCGTCGACGCCGGTGTGCCCGGCGTGACGGTGACCGCGAAGGACGGCCGCGGCACCTGGTCGGCGACAGCGGGCGTCGGCAACCTCAAGACGGGCAAGCCGCGTTCGGCGGACGACCGCTACCGGGTGGGCAGCATCACCAAGACCTTCGTCGCCACCGTGCTGCTCCAGCTGGAGGCGGAGGGCACGCTGTCGCTGGACGACACCGTGGACGAGTGGCTGCCGGGCGTGGTGCGGGGCAACGGCCACGACGGCGGCCGGGTCACCCTGCGCCAGCTCCTCAACCACACCAGCGGCATCTACAACTACACGGCGGACGACGACTTCGGCCGTACGTACTTCCTCAAGGACGGCTTCTTCGAGCACCGCTACGACACCAAGAAGCCCGCGGAACTGGTCGCGCTCGCCATGACCCACAAGCCGGACTTCGAGCCGGGGACGTCCTGGAACTACTCCAACACCAACTTCGTACTCGCCGGCATGGTGATCGAGAAGGCCACGGGCCGTCCCTACGGCGCGGAGGTCCGCGACCGCATCATCGAGCCCCTGCGCCTGACCGCCACGTCCGTCCCCGGCACCCGCGTGAGCGTCCCGGGACCCAGCAGCCGCGCCTACTCCAAGCTGGCGGAGACGGCGACGGGCCCGACGTACGACGTCACGAAGATCAACCCGTCGCTCGCCTACGCGGCCGGCGAGATGATCTCCAACTCGGCCGACCTCAACCGCTTCTACTCGGCCCTCCTGCGCGGCAAGCTCCTGCCGCGCGAGCAGCTGGCCGAGATGACCACGACGATCCCCGTCGACGAGGCCAACGGCTACGGCCTCGGCCTGATGAAGACCAAGCTGACCTGCGGCGTCACGGTCTGGGGCCATGGCGGAGGCATCCATGGCTCGATATCCGAGGGGGTCACGACCCGCGACGGCCGCCACGCCCTCGCCTTCAACTTCAACGGCGACTGGTCGGGGGACACGGCGGCGGTGGTCGAGGCCGAGTTCTGCGGAACGGGCAAGGGGGCGGGAGAGGGCACGGCGGCCGGACGCACCGGGACGCGCGGGCCGAACCTCACCTGACGACATGAGGAGGGGCCGCCGGGCTCCCCGGCCCCGCGGCCCCTCCTCTCCCCTCCTGGTGCTGCCTTCCCGGTCCGTCACTACCGGGGCAGCACCACGACATACGCGGCCGGATCACGGTCGACCGCGGCCATCAGTGCCGTACGGATCACTGCCGCCTGCTGTTCCATCGACTCCCGCAGCTTCTTCGGGGTGATGTGGACGACCGTGATGCCGAGGCGCTCCAGATGCTCGCGCTTGCGGGCGTACTCGGACCAGAGGGCGTCGTCGTCCTGCCGGTCGCCCTGGCGCGGGGCCCGGGTGTCGAGTTCGACCGCCACCGAGTGCTCCGGCCAGTACGCGTCGAGGCCGCCGAGGTGGGGGCCGCCCGGCAGGCGCAGGTCGACGTTCCAGACGGGGTCGGGGAGGCCGTGGTCGCGGACCATCTCGTACAGGCGGTCCTCCGCGATCGCGCGGCCCTCGGCGAGCAGGGAGTCCACCGCGTCCACGACGTGCGGGCGGGACAGCAGCTTCGCCTGGTTCAACTCCCGTACCACCGAGGCCGGTTCGCAGTGGCCGCCCCGGACGGCTTCGGTCAGCAGCCGGCGTACGGCGCCCGCGTCCGTCAGTTCGGCCACCGCGTCGGCCAGGGCGCGCGGCACCGGGGCGACCGGGAGGCCCGTCACCTGCTGGGGCGTGGGAAGCGCGGGGGTGCGCAGGATCCGGGCGCAGCCGGTGGAGCGCAGCCGGCGCATCCGAGGGACCAGGACGTCGATCGTGTCCAGCGCGGTGAGCGGCGGCGTCGCGGAGAAGCCGTGCAGGGTCAGCGCCGCGAGGCCCGTGAGCACCGCATCGGGGTAGCCGGGGGCGGCGTGCTCCTCGCCCGCGTTCGGCTGGGACGGCACACCCGGGGTCCGCTCCCGTGCCGCGTACATCAGCACCGCGTGCAGGCGCTCCTCGCTGGTCGGCCGGCCGGGGTGGAGCAGGAAGACGCCGGGGAGGATCTGCCGCCAGGGGCCGCCCGGGCGGCACTGCTCGTTCATCTCGGCGTTCGCGACGCCGTGCGACTTCAGCTGTGCGGCCGTCATGACACGGCGGTGTACGTCGGAGAGGTGACGGAGGGGGCGGGGGGAGAGCGGGGGGACCGGGGTGTTGTTCATGACCGGGAGGTTCCCGCGTCGGATCAGCCCTTTAACCGCTGTTACACGCTCGTCGACAAATACGGACAACATGGCACTAAAGGACGCGTGTTCGGATGCCGAGTAGGCACGGAAAACCCCTGGTCCGTTCGGGTGGGGCCAGGGGTTACGGCTGCTATTGCCTGAATTCCGTAACGGTCACGGACGGCCGTGATCGTTGGCCAAAGGTCATCCGGCGGTTGACGCGTCGGCGGCCGCCGCGTCACACGCCTGTCCCCGCAGCCCCCGCGCCAGATCGTCCCGCGCCTCCAGCACCAGCCGCCGCAACGCCGGCGCCGCGTCCTCGTGGGCCGCGAGCCACGCGTCGGTCGCGTCCAGCGTGGCCTGCGACTGCTGGAGCGCCGGGAACAGGCCCCGGACCACGTCCATGCCGATCTGGATGGACCGCTCGGTCCACACCCGCTCGATCGCCGCGAAGTACTTCCCGGCGTACGGCGCGAGCAGCTCCCGCTGGGACGGCTGGGCGAAGCCGGAGATGGTCGCCTCGACCAGGGCGTTGGACAGCGCGTCCGACTCGACGACCTGCGCCCAGGCCTGCGCCTTCACCGCCTCCGACGGCCGGGCCGCGAGACAGCGGACCTGGTGGCGCCTGCCGGACGCCGTGTCGTCGCGGGCCAGTTCGGCAGCCAGCACCGACTCGTCCGCCGCCCCATGTGCGGCCAGCGGCTCCAGGAACGCCCAGCGCAGCTCCTGGTCGACGTCCAGCCCCTCGATCTTCTCCGTGCCCTCCAGCAGACCCCTCAGCAGCCCCAGGTCCTCAGGCCCCGACGCCACCGACGTGAGGAACCGCGCCCACGCCAACTGCTGCTCGCTGCCCGGCGCGGCGGCCCGCAGCTCCCGCAACGCGCCCTCGGCCAGCAGCCGTTCACCGGTCTCGCGCCACCCGGGCGCCACGTAGTTCACCAGCGACGAGTTCGCCCACGCATGCAGCATCTGCAGCACGCCGATGTCGGATTCGCGCCCCGCGAACCGCAGCACCAGCGCCACGAAGTCCCGCGCCGGCAACAGCGCGTCCCGCGTCATGTTCCACAGCGCCGACCAGCACAGGGCACGGGCGAGCGGGTCGGTCAGCGCGCCCAGGTGCTCCCGCAGGGCGGCCAGGGACGTCTCGTCGAAGCGGGTCTTGCAGTACGTCAGATCGTCGTCGTTGACCAGCACCAGCTCCGGCGCCTCGGCCCCCGCGAGCTCCGCCACGACCGTCCGCGGCCCGTCGACGTCCACCTCGGCCTGCGCGTACCGCTCCAGCGCCCCGTCCGTGCCCCGCCGGTACAGGCCCACCGCCACCCGGTGCGGGCGCAGTTCGGGGTGCGACTCGGCCGCCTCCTGCACCACCGCCAGCTCGTCGACACGGCCCGCGGCGTCCAGCAGCACCTGCGGGGTCAGCGAGTTCACGCCCGCCGTCTGCAGCCAGGAGCGCGCCCAGACGCCCATGTCCCGGCCGCTGGTCTCCTCCAGCACAGACAGCAGATCACCGAGCCGCGTGTTGCCGTACGCGTGCCGCTTGAAGTAGCGCCGCGCACCCTCCAGGAACGCGTCCTGGCCGACGTACGCGACGAGTTGCTTCAGGACCGAGGCCCCCTTCGCGTACGTGATGCCGTCGAAGTTGAGCTTCGCGTCCTGCAGGTCGCGGATGTCCGCGGTGATCGGGTGCGTGGACGGCAGCTGGTCGGCGCGGTAAGCCCACGCCTTGCGGCGGTTGGCGAAGGTGATCCAGGCGTCCTTGAAGCGGGTCGCGCCGACATTCGCGAACGTGCCCATGAAGTCCGCGAAGGACTCCTTGAGCCACAGGTCGTCCCACCACTCCATGGTGACCAGGTCGCCGAACCACATGTGCGCCATCTCGTGCAGGACGACGTTCGCCCGGCCCTCGTACGACGCCCGCGTCACCTTGCCGCGGAAGATGAACTCCTCCCGGAAGGTCACCATCCCCGGGTTCTCCATCGCGCCGAGGTTGTACTCGGGCACGAACGCCTGGTCGTACTTCCCGAAGGGGTACGGGTAGTCGAAGTGGTCGTGGAAGAAGTCCAGGCCCTGCTTGGTGACCAGGAAGACGTCGTCGGCGTCGAAGTACGGGGCGAGGCCCTTGCGGCACATCGCGCCGAGCGGGATCCGCAGCGTCGTGCCGTCGGCGAACGTGCGGGAGTACGAGTCCGTGACGTAGTGGTACGGGCCGGCCACCACACAGGTGATGTACGTCGAGATCGGCTTGGTCTCCGCGAACCGCCAGGTGCCGTCGGTGAGTTCACCGGCCCCGTTGCTCCACACCGTCCACCCCTCGGGCGCCCGCACCTCGAAGCGGAACGGCGCCTTGAGGTCAGGCTGCTCGAAGTTCGCGAACACGCGGCGGGAGTCGGCCGGCTCGTACTGCGTGTAGAGGTAGACCTCGCCGTCCTCCGGGTCGACGAAGCGGTGCATGCCCTCACCGGTGCGGGAGTAGGCGCACTGTGCGTCGACGACGAGCTCGTTGTCCGCGGCGAGGTCCTCCAGGACGATCCGCGAGCCGTCGAAGACCTCGCTCGGGTCCAGGTCCCTGCCGTTGAGGGAGACGGCCGTCACGCTCGGCGCGATCAGGTCCGCGAAGCTGGTGGCGCCGGGCTCGGCGCACCGGAAACGGATCGTGGTGACCGAGCGGAAGGTGCGCGGCGCCCCGCCGTCGGGGTCCCCCTCGTCGAGGGCCGAACGCACGTCGAGGGACACGTCGTACCCGTCGACGGCCAGCAGGGCGGCCCGCTCCCGGGCCTCGTCGCGGGACAGATTCTCACCGGGCACGAGCGGCACTCCCTCAAGTGGTGTTCAGTATGCGGACAGCCCTGATCCTGCCATGCGCCCCTGATCCACGGCACCGGGGAATGGCGGGGCGAGCAGCGGTGTTGCCCGAGAGATTCGGCTGAGACCTGCTTGCCTCATGAGGAGAGACATGTCGGAGAAGACCCCCGTCGACTTCTGGTTCGACCCGCTGTGCCCCTGGGCCTGGATGACCTCCCGTTGGGTGCTGGAGGTGGAGAAGGTCCGTGACATCGAGGTCCGCTGGCATGTGATGAGCCTGGCCGTTCTCAACGAGGACAAGCTGGACGACCTGCCCGAGCAGTACCGCGAGCTGCTGGAGACCAAGGCGTGGGGTCCCGTCAGGGTCGTCATCGCCGCGCAGGAGGAGCACGGCGCCGAGGTGCTCGGCGACCTCTACACCGCGCTCGGCACCCGCATCCACAACCAGGAGGAGGGCCCCGGCAAGGAGACCGTGGCCGCCGCCCTGAAGGACGTCGGCCTGCCCGAGTCCCTCCTGGAGCACTGGGACGGCACCCCCTACGAGCCGCAGCTGCGCGCCTCCCACAAGGAGGGCATCGACAAGGTCGGCCAGGAGGTCGGCACCCCCGTCATCGCCGTTCCCGGCGCCGACGGCGAGCAGATCGCCTTCTTCGGCCCCGTCGTCACCCCGGCCCCCAAGGGCGAGGACGCCGCCAGGCTCTGGGACGGCACCCTCGCCGTGGCCTCCGTGCCGGGCTTCTACGAGATCAAGCGGACGCGGACGAAGGGGCCGGACTTCAGCAACCTTTAGGGCTCACCCGGGCTCACCCCGGTTCCGTGACGGCGGCCTGGATCTTCAGTTCCTCCGGGAGCAGGCCGCCGTCGCTCTGCCGGTGCCAGGGCTGGTACCAACGGCAGCCCTCGGCCGTGCAGCGCCACAGGTCGGCGGTGAAGGCGTGCTTCTCCTTGATCGCCGCCCGCTCCCGGTCGTCGAGCTTCCTGAACACCTGCATGCTGCGACAGGTACGGCAGTTCTTGTCCCGGAAAAACATCAGCCCCTCCTAGCCATCACCGCCAGATCGGGGAAGTCGGTCACGACCGCGTCGACCCCCAGCCCGTAGTACAGCGCGTACTCGGCGAACGCGTCCCCGAAATCGTTCGGTCCGCTACCGCGCCGGAAGGCCGCCGGCAGGAACTGGTTCTCCGCGCGGAAGGTGTACGGCCCGATCCGCAGCCCCGCCGCATGCGCGTCCGAGACGAGCGAGGTACCGGCGACCGACGACCTGTCCGGCCCGATCCACTGCGCGTACTCGGCGATCCGCGCCAGTCCCGCCGGGCTCATCATGTCCTTGTACGTCGTCGGATCACCGGCCGAGACCAGGTCGTACGGCCCACCCGTCGTCCCCAGCGCCTGCCAAAGCGGCACCCGCAGCCGCTCCGCCGCGATCCGCTTCAGACTCGTCGGCTCGAAGGACTGCACCACGCACTCGCGCGGGCCGAGCCGGTTGCGACGGATCACGTACGCGAGCTTCGGCTCCAGCGGCAGGCCGATGGAGCGGAAATACGTCGGATGCTTGGTCTCCGGGAAGACGGCGATCGTACGGCCGTAGGCCTGCGACAGCCGGCGCGCCAGGTCCACCACCTCCTGGAAGGTGAGGACCTCCTCCCGGCCGTCGAACACGGTGTTGCGGTTGCGGACCAGCGGCAGCCGTTCCACCGCCCGCAGCGTCTTCAGCTCCGCCAGCGTGAAGTCCTCCGTGAACCAGCCGGTCACCGACCGCCCGTCCACCGTCTTCGTCGTACGGCGGTCCGTGAACTCCGGGTGCGACGCCACGTCCGTCGTCTGCGAGATCTCGTTCTCGTGCCGGACGACCAGGACGTGGTCCTTCGTCGGGACGAGATCCGGTTCGATCCAGTCGGCGCCGGTCTGCACGGCGTACGTGTAGGAGGCCGCCGTGTGTTCGGGACGCCAGCCGGCCGCGCCGCGATGGCCGATGACGACCGGCCGGGTCGAAGGGCGGGGGCCGGCGGCCGCCGGCGCGGGTACGGCCACGGCCGCCGTGGTGCCGGCGGCCGCGAGCAGCAGGGATCTACGTCTCGGATGCATGCAACTCCCTTTCCTCGTACGGCTCTTCAGATACGTCGTGCCCGGTCGCGCGCCTCGGTCAGGCGGGCCAGATGGTCCTCGTACGCCCTCGCGTAGTACGCCGCCCGCTCTCCGTCCGGCTCGACGACCGCCGTCGGCCGCGTCCACGCCTCCGCGTCCAGCGCCACCCCGTACCGCTCGGCCGCCGACAGCACCGCACCCCGCGCGCCCACCTCGCCCTCGACGACCCGCAGCGGGCGCCCGAGGACGTCGGCGAGCAGCCGCATCCAGGCCGGGCTGCGCGTACCGCCGCCGCACACGGCCAGCGTCCCCGTGAGACCCGCCGCCTGCAGACAGTGCCGGGCCGCGTAGCCGATGCCCTCGCAGGTCGCCCGGACGAGGTCGGCGCGGGTCGACTCCAGGGAGACACCGGTCAGTTCGGCGCGCAGACGTGGTTCGACGAAGGGCGCGCGTTCGCCCGACGGCGCGAAGTACGGCAGCACCCGCACTCCGTGCGCCCCCGGCGGGGTCTCGGCCAGCAGCCCGTCGACCTCCTCGTGCCGGACGCCCGTCGTCGACAGCACCCAGTCCAGCGCGGCCGTACCGACCATCGCGGGCATCGCGCGCAGCCAGTGGCCCGGGCGGTCGGTGTTGATGAACAGGCCGGCCGGCTCACCGGTCAGGTCCAGGTCGGTGGTCGCGACCAGGCTGGCCAGACAGGTGCCGACGATGAGGAGACCGTCGCCAGGAGACGTCACGCCCGCGCCGAGCGCGCAGGCGGGCAGGTCGTACGGGCCGTTCGCGATCCGGGTCCCGGCCGGGAGGCCCTCGCCGCGCGTCTGTGCCGTCGCGACCGGGTCGCTGACAGGGGCGAGGAGGCCGCGGCGGTGGGTCAGGCCGAGGAGTTCGACGACCCGGTTGTCGTACGTCCGTGTCCGCGGGTCCAGGAAGGGCATCGAGGCGTCCGACACGTCCGTCGTCGGGGCTGCACCCGTCAGCCGCTGGAACACCATGTCCTTGCAGTACAGGGCGACGGCCGCGGCATCCAGAGCCTTCGGCTCGTGACTGTCCAGCCAGGCCAGCAGCGGTCCCGGAGACCCCGGGAACATCGCGCCGCCCGTCCGCCGGAACACCGTCTCGAACGTGCCGTCCGCCAGCCAGCGGTCGACCAGTTCGTGCGCCCGGCCGTCCATCCAGGAGGCGGCGGGCCGCACGG
This sequence comes from Streptomyces sp. NPDC055013, assembly GCF_053608645.1. Taxonomy (NCBI): domain Bacteria; kingdom Bacillati; phylum Actinomycetota; class Actinomycetes; order Kitasatosporales; family Streptomycetaceae; genus Streptomyces; species Streptomyces sp. NPDC055013. Next base: position 90,173 of record NZ_JBSGVW010000030.1, on the reverse strand, counting down.
GGTGTCCGTCCGCGTCCACCAGCCATACGCCGTCGCCCTGGCCGGTCAGGCCGGCCAGCTCGATCTCCTCCGGCACCTGTTCGGTGACCTCGCGAAGGACGGCCACGACCGCCCCGTACACCTCCTCCATGTCCTGCTCGACGAACCCGCCGCGCAGGGCGAGGTCCACCGGGCGGGCGGCGACGGCCAGTTCACGGCCCGTGGCGTTGAAGGCAGCGGCCTTCACCGTGGACGTGCCTACATCGATACCGACGTACATTCCAACCCACCTCTTTGGCTCGGTCGGCCGTGCAGTGCCTTTTGCAGCTGGCGTGCCGAATATCTGGTTCGGTCGCCTTCGGGGCGCCTCAGCCGGTGTCGAGAGGGCGATCGTGCTCGACCCTTCGGGCCTCCGCGCTCCCCCAGAGGGGGTGCCCCCAGCCCTCTCGACACCGGCGCGCCCCTACGGCTCCCTCACGGCCGGTGTCGTCGGCCCGGTGGACGTTGGTGGGCTCGCACCCGGGGCCGGGCCTCCGGGCGGACCTCACCTCAGGTCAGGCAGTGTGCGAGGGGCTCCCCGCGTGACCAGCGGCCCACTTCCCCGGCGGCGATGCGGGCCGCCTTCTCCGCGACCGCGCGGGACGCGCCGCCCAGGTGGGGGGTCAGGACGACGCGGTCGGCCAGGGCGTGCAGGCGGGAGGTCGGAGGGAGCGGCTCCTGGGCGTAGGTGTCCAGGGCCGCCGCCGACAGGTGGCCGTTCTCCAGTGCGTCGCACAGGGCGTCCTCGTCCAGGAGTGGGCCGCGGGCCGCGTTGACCACCACCGCGCCCTGCGGGAGCAGGGCGAGTTCGCGGGTGCCGATCAGGCCCCGGGTCTCGGTGGTGAGGCGGGCGTGGAGGGTGATCACCCGGGAGGCGCTCAGGAGGTCGTCCAGGGAGGCGACCCGTAGGCCGTGGATCTCGCCGTGGACGTAGGGGTCGTGGACCATGACCCGTGCACCGAACGCGCCCAGCACGCGTGCCACCCGGCTGCCCACCGCCCCGTAGCCGACCAGGCCGACCGGCAGGTCCTCCAGTTCCAGGCCGCTGTGCTCGTAGGTGTAGTAGGTCGCCCCCTCCCAACTGCCCTGCCGGGCAAGGAGGTCGTGGGCCTGCGGGATGCGGCGCAGGGCCGCCAGCATCAGGCCGACCGTGAACTCGGCGGTGGCGGCGGCGTTGCGGCCGGGCGCGTAGCAGACCCGGACGTCGTGCCGCTTGGCCGCGTCCAGGTTGACGTTCACCGGGCCGCCCCGGCAGACGACGACCAGACGGAGGTCGGGACAGGCGTCGAGGACGCGTTCCGTGACCGGGCCCATCTGGGTGACCAGCACCTGCGCCCCGGCGAGCGCCTCGATCAGCTCGTCCTCGGCGTCACTGGCCTCCGTCACCTCCGACACGGGGCCGAAGGGGTCCAGTGGCCAGCCGAGGGTCAACTCGGCGACTTCGCAGGTGAGGTCGCGCTCCAGTGCCTCTCTGATGAGCGACGGCAGGATGAAGTGGTCGCCCGCGGCCACCACGCGCATGTTCCCGTTGGTCATCGGAGGGAGTCTCCTGTCTCGGCGTCGAAGACATGGGTGAGGTGAGGGTCGGCGGCGACGTGGACGCGGTCGCCGTGGGCGAGGCGGACCTCGGGGTCGGTGAGGACGACCAGAGGGTTGTCGACGCCGTCGAGGGTGAGCGTCGCGATGCCCGACTCCAGGAGCGGTTCGTGGGCCACGACGCGGGCGGGCAGGCCGTCGTCCTCGCCGGTCAGGGTCAGGTCCTCGGGGCGGATGCCGACCGTCACCTCCCGGCCCTCGGCCACCGGCACCGGCAGTGCGATCCGCACCGTTTCGGAGAGGCGGGCGTGGGCGTCGGTGTCCGCGATGCCGGGGAGGAGGTTGATCGAGGGCTCGCCCACGAAGTCCGCGACGAAGACGTTGGCGGGGCTGTCGTAGATCTCGTACGGGGTGCCGAGCTGCTGGATGACGCCGTCCTTCATCACGGCGATCCGGTCGGCGAGGGACAGGGCCTCCTCCTGGTCGTGGGTGACCAGGATGGTCGTATGGCCCAGGTCGCGCTGGATGCGCTTGAGTTCGCGGCGGGTCGTGTCGCGCTGGGCGGCGTCGAGGTGGGACAGGGGCTCGTCGAGGAGCAGGACGTCCGGTTCGCGGATCAGGGCCCGGGCCAGGGACACGCGTTGCTTCTGGCCGCTGGAGAGGCCGGCGGGGTGGGCGTCGAGGATGGCCGTGAGGTCGACGCGCTCGGCGATCTCCTTGACCTTGCGGTCGACGTCGGCCCGGTCCGCCCGTCTGCGTGCCCTCAGGCCGAACGCGAGGTTCTGCGCCACCGTCAGCGGCGGGTAGAGGGCGTAGTTCTCGAACGCGACCCCGATGTTGCGCTGCTGGGCCGGTCGCGCGGTCACGGACGCCCCGCCGACCAGGATGTCCCCGCCGGTCACCGTCTCCAGCCCGGCGATCATGCGCAGGGTGGTGGACTTGCCGCAGCCCGACGGGCCCAGGAGGCCGAGCAGTTCCCCGGAACGCAGCGCGAGGTCGATGCCGCGCACGGCGTCCACCGCGGGGCGGCCCCGTGCCGAAAAGGTCTTGCGCAGATCACGTAGCTCCAGCTCGGTCATCGCTGCCCTTCGTCGCGCATACCTCGTAACGGACCTTGTGCTCGTCCAGGTCCCGCAGCGCCTCCGCCGACGCCCCGTCGTCCACGAGGAGCAGGTCGAAGCGGGAGAGGGGGACCACCCGGTGCAGGGCGACGCGGGCGAGCTTGGTGTGGTCGATCAGCAGGATGTTGCGGGCGGCCGCGTCGAGCATGGCCCGCTTCACCGACACGATGTGCTGCTCCTGGTGGTAGGCGTACCCCCCGCGCACGGCCGACGTCGACGCGAAGCAGACGTCCACGCGCAGCTGCTCGATCGCCTCGACGCAGGACACGCCGAGGAAGGACGAGTGCAGCGGGTCGTAGTCGCCGCCCAGGGCCATGAGGTGGATGCCGCGCTGGTCGGAGAGGAGGTTGATGGCCTCCAGGAAGTTGGTGACGACCGTCAGCGGGGTCACCTCCCCGAGCCGCAGCCTGCGGGCTATCTCCAGGGTGGAGGTGGAGTCGTCCAGCATGATCGCCATGCCGGGCTCGATCAGCTTCAGCGCCCGGTCGGCCACGGCGGCCTTCTGCGCCCGCATGGTCTTCAGCCGGTACTGGACGTTGGACTCGAAGACACCGGACGGCTGCGCGGTCACCCCACCCCTCGACTTCCGTACGATTCCCTGCCGTTCGAGCTCGTCGAGGTCCCGGTGGATCGTCATCAGGCTCACGCCGAACCGCTCGGCCAGCTCGGCGGCCGTCGCCGAGCCGTCCGCGAGGACCTGCTCGGCCATGGCGGCCTGGCGCGCCGCGGGGCCCTGCAGACCGCTGCTGTGGTTGCTGCTCATCGTGTCTCGATCCGTCGTCCTGGACGCTCCGGCCGGTCGGCCTCGAACAGCAGCAGGTTCTCAGGCCGGACCGACAGCCGGACCGGATCGTCGGGTCGAAGGCCGGCCGCGTCGCCGCGCGGGGCGACCAGCGACACGTGCTGCTCGCCGAGCCGGACGGTGACCTCGACGGACCGGCCGAGCACCTCGGTGACGTAGACGGTGCCGGTGAGCTCGTGTCCCCGGCCGTTCAGCTCGATGTCCCGTGGACGCACGCCGACCAGGACCTCGGTGCCGGGGGCGGCGTCGGCACGCATCGGCAGCTCGACCTTGCCGTCCGCCGAGCGGAAGGGCCCGTCGGGCGCGAGGGCTCCCGGCAGCAGGTTGATGCGGGGCCGCCCGAAGGCGCGGGCGACCTCCGTGTCGTGGGGCCGGTACCAGATCTCCTCCCGTGTCCCCGTCTGCACGATCCGCCCGCCCCGGATGACCCCGATCCGGTCGCCGAGCGCCAGTGCCTCGACGGAGTCGTGGGTGACGTAGAGGGTGGTCGTGCGCCGCACCGCCCCGATCGCCTTCAGCTCGGCCCGCATCTGCTGGCGCAGCTTGGCGTCGAGGTGGGACAGGGGCTCGTCCAGGAGGAAGGCCCGGGCCGGACGGACCAGGACACGGCCGAGGGCGACGCGCTGCCGCTGGCCGTTGGAGAGCCGGCCGACCGGGCGGTCCAACAGGGCCGAAATGCCCAGGAGTTCGGCCACCTCGCCGATCCGTTCCCGGGCCTGCGCAGCGGGGAGGCGGTGCCGGGGGGAGCGGAGCGGCGAGGCGAGATTGTCGTAGGCCGACTTGTGCGGGTAGAGGGCGTAGCTCTCGAAGCACATCGCCACGCCACGGTCGTAGGGCTCGATGCCGCGCATGTCCTTGCCGTCGAGTTCGACCGTGCCGGCGTCGGGCGTCTCCAGCCCGGCGACGGTCTTCAGGGTCGTGGTCTTGCCGGCGCCGGACGGGCCGAGCAGGCAGAAGAACTCGCCCTCGGACACGTCCAGTTCCAGCCCGTCCAGCGCTGTGACCTTGCCGAATGTCTTGCGGATCTGCCGCAGGCGGATCATGACTTCACCGCCCCGAACGACAGCCCCCGCACCAGATACCGCTGGATGGTGAGGGCCAGCAGCAGCGGCGGTACGACGGACACGAGCGCGGCGGCGGCCGTGAGGTTGTACTTGGGCCGGTCCCCGCCCAGGAAGGACAGCGCGCCCACGGTCACGGTCTGCGCCTCGTTGGAGGTCAGGATCAGCGGGAAGACGAAGTTGTTCCAGGCGAAGATGAAGGCGAGCAGGGACACGGCGGCCACTCCCGGCTTCACCAGCGGAAGGGCCACCTTCACGAACGCCTGCTTGCGGGTGTAGCCGTCCAGCAGTGCCGCCTGCTCCAGTTCTGGCGTGAGGTCGGCGAAGTACGACCGCATGATCCACACGATCAGCGGCAGCGTGACCAGCTGGAGCACCCACACCATGCCGACGTACGTGTCGAACAGTCCGAGCTTCTGGTAGAGCACGAACAGCGGGATGATCACGGTGAGTTCGGGTGCGAACCGGAACGACAGCAGCGTGAACATCAGGTTCTCCGAGCCCTTGAACCGCCAGCGCGCGGAGGCGTACGCGGCCGGCAGCCCGACCAGGAGCGACAGCACGACCGCTCCCACCGACACCACCAGGCTGTTGACGAAGAACCGCACGAACGGGATGCCCTCGCTGTCGCCGAGGACCGTGCGGTAGCCGTCGAGGGTGGGGGAGAAGGAGAAGTAGGTGGAGAAGAGCTGGTTCGTCGGCTTCAGCGACAGGATCACCATCCAGGCGATCGGGAACAGCGCGAAGACGAAGTAGAGGATGAGGGCGGCGTCGGCCAGCCACCCCAACAGGCGTTTCTTGACGGTCATTTGACTTCCGCGGCCTTCCGCTGGATCTTCCCCAGGTGCTTCACCAGCACCATCGCGGCCAGATACACCACGGCCCACAGCACGATCGTGTAGCTGATCCCGAACGAGTACCGCTGGAAGCGGATCGCCTCCAGGTAGGCCCGGATCTGGAGCACGACGGTCGAGTCGCCCGGCCCGCCCTCCGTGAGGGCGTAGATGATGTCGAACACCTTCAGCGAGTCCATGAACCGGAAGATCACCGCCACCAGGACGTACGGCCACAGCATCGGCAGCGTCAGCCGCCGGAAGGTGTACCACCAGCCCGCCCCGTCGACGGCCGCGGCCTCGAAGGGTGAGGTCGGCAGCGAACGCAGGCCGGCCAGGGCGAGGATCGCCACGAACGGGGTGTAGACCCAGACGTCCACGGCGATCGACGACAGCAGCGCGCCGGTCGGTGTGTCCGTCCACTGGACGCCGCCGAGCCCGAAGGGTCTCAGCAGGTAGTTGATCACCCCCACCGACGGCTGGAGCATCAGCTTCCAGATGATTGCCGCGATCACCGGCGCGATCATCAGCGGCAGGATGAGGATCTTCTCCAGCACCCGTCCGACCAGCGACGACCGGTGCAGCAGCAGGGCGACGGCGACCCCGAGGACCGTCTCGACGGCGGCTGCCCCCACCGCGTACAGCACCGTCACCCACGCCGAGTTCCAGAAGGCCTCCTGCGTGAAGACGGTCTCGTAGTTCTCGAACCGCACCATGTCCGGCTGGGGCTTGCTCGCCGAGAAGTCGAACAGGGTGTAGTAGAGGCCGAGCCCGAAGGGGTAGAGGATTCCGCAGGTCAACAGCAGGGCGGGGACGATCAGGAGGTACGGGCGCAGGGCGAGCCGCCATCCCATCGGCTAGCCCACCTTGTCGGCGAGGTCGCCCGCCAGCCCGTCGAGCACCGACTCGGCACCGCCGCCGCCGTAGATCTCCTGGAGGGCGGCGGCCCAGCTGGTGGTCGCGTCGAAGAACTGCGCCTGCGGGGTGAACTGGATCTTCGTCTGGTCGACGACGGTCTCGAAGGTCTCGATGAAGCCCGGCAGGTGCCGCATCTTGTCCTTGTAGGCGCTGTCGTCGGCGATCGACTTGCGCACCGGGTCGATGTGGTTGTGCGTGATCGCGCTCTTGCGCAGATGCTCCTTGCCGGTCGCCCACTGCAGGAACAGCCAACTGGCGCTCTTCTTCTTGCTCTTGGCGTTCATACCGAGCGACCAGATCCACATGTTGGTGGCGAGTGACCCGTCCGGTCCCTTCGGACCGGGGTGGAAGGCGATCTTCCCGGAGGCCGGGCTCGCCCCCTCGACCGCCTGGAAGTAGGCGGCCGTGTCCGCGTCGAACAGCATCCCGGCCTTCTTCGCGCCGAGGTCGCTCGAGCACTGGTACCAGGTGTACGACGTCCAGGACGGCGGCCCGCCCTGCTTGACCATGCCGGCCCAGTCCTCGGTGAACGCGACGGCCTCGGGGCTGTTCATGGCCGGTGTGAGCTTCCCGCCCTCGACCGTGAAGTCCTTGAGCCCGTTGCGGGCGTACATCGTCATGAAGCCCGGGTGGATGGTCGCCCAGCTCCTCGATCCCCGTACGGCTATCCCGTACATGCCGTCGAAGCCCGCGCCCGGCGCCTTCTGCTTGATGGCCCCGGCGGTCTCGCGCAGCTCGTCGAAGGTCTCGGCGGGTTTGAGGCCGAGCTTCTTGAAGACGTCCGTGTTGTAGGCGACGACGTTGGTCTCCCAGCCCCACGGCAGCGCGTACTGTCCGCCCTGCCCGAGCGGCGCGCCCGCCTTCAGGGACCACTGGTCGGCCTGGAGGAGGTTCGGGAAGAAGTCGGCCTGGTCCCATTCGGCGCCGGTCGCCGCGGAGTTGCGCATCCAGGGGCCGAGGTCCTCCAGCCAGCCGGGCGGCCCGTACTGCCAGACCATGTACGCGCCGAGCATGAAGACGTCGTACGAGGCCCGGCCGCTGGACAGGTCGACGGTGAGCTTGTCGAAGTAGTTGTCCTCGGGGAAGACGTCGTACTCGACCTTGATGCCGGTCTTCTCGGTGAAGGACTTCAGGTCGGCGATGAGCGCGTCCGTGTACGGGTGCTTGTTGAGCAGCGCCTTGACGGTCGTGCCCTTCTCCCGCTTCCAGTCGAAGGAGCCGGTGACGTCGTCCGCCGCCGAGCCGTCGCTCTTGTCGTCGTCACCGCCGAACCCGGCCCCGCAGGCCGCGAGCAGCGGCGTCGCCGCGGCCGCGGCGGTCAGGGCGAGGAAGCGCCGGCGGTCGTGCACGTGCATGTCCATCCGTGACCTCCACGTGGGGTTGGGCCATCCGGGTGCTCGGGTTAACACGGCGAGTCGACTCGTTAACAGAGGGTGGAACGACGGAAGTTGGGCGTCAATCCCTCGCGCAAGGGAAAATCTCAGTGCAGAGTGTGAAGTTCACGGATCGAGATGTGCTGGAGGTCCGGTATGGCACACGAACAACCCCGTATGACGCACGATCAGGACGACGCATGGCTCGGGATCGATCTCGGCACCCAGAGCGTGAGGGTCCTGCTGGTCACCGGGGACGGCGCCGTGCTCGGCAGCGGCTCGGCGCCCCTCGGCGGGCGGCGGGACGGGGTGCGGCACGAGCAGGATCCGGGGGAGTGGTGGGACGCGGTGTGTACGGCGTCCCGGGCCGCGCTCGGTTCAGTGCGGGGGGTACGGATCGGCGGGCTCGCGGTGTGCGGGACGTCCGGGACCGTGCTCCTGACGGACGGGGCGGGCCGGCCGAAGAGCCCCGCGCTGATGTACGACGACGGGCGGGCGACGGCTCAGGCGGCGCGGGCGCGGATGGCGGGGCTCAAGGTGCAGGACACCTGGGCGCTGCCGAAGGCGCTGTGGCTGACCGAGACGTACGGGCAGGGGCGGGTCACCCATCAGCCGGACCTCGTGGTCTCCCTGCTCACCGGCGAACTGCCCCCGGCCGACTCCAGCCACGCCCTGAAGACGGGCTACGACCTGGAGCGGGACGCCTGGCCGGCCATGCCGGCCCGGCTCGGCCTGTCCGACGCGGTGATCCCGGACGTCGTACGCCCGGGCACCCCCCTCGGCGAGGTCTCCGCGACCGCATCCGAGGCCACCGGCATCCCCGCCGGCACCCCCGTCATCGCGGGGATGACCGACGGCTGCGCGGCCCAGATCGCCTCCGCCGCCCTGCGGCCCGGCTCCTGGAACTCGGTGCTCGGCACCACGCTGGTCCTCAAGGGCGCGTCCCCGACCCTGGTCCGTGACCCCACCGGCGTGGTCTACAACCACCGTGCCCCGGACGGCAGTTGGCTGCCCGGCGGCGCCTCCAGCGTGGGCGCGGGCGTGCTCACGGCGGCGTTCGCGGGCGCCGACCCGGCGGCCATGGACACGCTGGCCGCCTCCTACGAGCCGTCCGGCGCGATCACCTACCCCCTCGTGTCGCCCGGCGAGCGGTTCCCGTTCCTGGCCCCGAAGGCCGTCGCGATCGTCCTGGGTGAACCCGAGTCGGACGCCGACCTGTGGGCCGCGCTGCTCCAGGGCATCGCCTTCACGGAACGCCTGTGCCTGGACTATCTGCACCACCTCGGCGCACCCCTCGACGGCCCCCTCACCTTCACGGGCGGCGCCGCCCGCAGCCCGTACTGGAACCAGTTGCGCGCCGACATCCTGGGCCGCCCGGCCCGCGTACCGCAGCAGACGGAACCGGCCCTGGGGATGGCGGCGCTGGCGGCGTACGGAGCGGGCGCGGCGCCCGGTCTGGCGCAGGCCGCGGAGGGCATGGTCCGCATCGGCACGACCGTCGAACCCCGCCCCGGCCGCGCCGCCCGCTTCGCCGAGCCGTACGCCCGCCTGATCGACGAACTGACCGCCCGGGGCTGGCTCCCGCCCCCGGTCGCGGCGCACGCACTCGCGCGCCTGGACGCGGATACTTCGGCTTGATGAGCACGGGCACGGACGCGGGCACGGACACGGGCGCAGGCAAGCAGAGGCAAGGGAACGGGCATGGGTGTGGAGCCGGTCATGAGTACGACGCTGTTGCTGGTCCGGCACGGACAGACGATCTGGCATGCCGAGAACCGCTACGCCGGGATCAGCGACGTGCCCCTCACCGACACGGGGTGCGCCCAGGCCGAGGCCCTCGGCCGCTGGGCCGCCGCCCATCCGGTCGACGCGATCTGGACCTCGCCTTTGTCCCGCGCCGTGGCCACCGCCGACCCCGCCTGCCGGGCCCTCGGCATCACCCCGCACCGCGAACCCGGCCTGCGCGAATGCGACTTCGGCGTGCTGGAGGGCCGGACGCTCGCTCAATTCGCGGCCGAGGATCCCGATGCGGCGGAGGCCTTCCGCGCCGACCCGGTGGCCCACCCGTTCCCGGACGCCGAGAACCCCGTCGCCGCCGCCGAGCGCGGTGCCGCCGCCCTGCGCCGCATCGCCGCCGCCCACCCCGGCGAACGCGTCCTCGTCGTCGCCCACAACACCCTCTTCCGACTGGTGCTGTGCACCCTGCTGTCGATCCCGGCCGGGGAGTACCGCAGAGTGTTCCCGAAGTTGCGCAACGTGGCGATCAGCGAACTCCACATGAAAACCGACGGTTCTGCGGCACTTCTCTCCCTCAATGTGCCGTGCGGGCCGGACGTGTCGTAGGACCATGTGCCCATGACGGAGATCGACACCTCGGTACCGCACTCGGCCAGGATCTGGAACTACTGGCTGGGCGGCAAGGACAACTACCCCGTGGACGAGGCCGCCGGCGACGCCTACACCGCCGTGTACCCCGGCATCGTCACCATCGCCCGCAGCAGCCGCGCCTTCCTGGGCCGCAGCATCCGGTACCTGGTCACGGAGGCGGGTGTACGCCAGTTCCTCGACGTCGGCACGGGCCTGCCCACCGTCGACAACACCCACGAGGTCGCCCAGAGTCTCGCCCCCGAGTCGAAGATCGTCTACGTCGACAACGACCCGCTGGTCCTGGCCCATGCCCGCGCCCTGCTCACCTCGACGCCCGAGGGCGTGACGGCGTACGAGGACCTGAGCCTGTACGAGCCGGAGAAGATCCTCGAGGCGGCGTCCCGCACCCTCGACCTCTCCCGCCCCACGGCCCTGATCCTCAGCGGCATCCTCGGCCACGTCACCGACTACGAGCAGGCCCGCGGCATCGTCCGCGGCCTCCTGGCGGGCCTGCCCTCCGGCAGCTACCTCTCCCTCAACGAGGGCTCCCGGGGTACCGACCCGGCCTACGAGCAGGCCCAGGACGCCTACAACGAGACCGGCGCCGTCCCGTACTTCCTGCGCCCGGTCGACCAGATCACCGCGTACTTCGAGGGCCTGGACCTGGTCGAGCCCGGCATCGTCTCCGTCCCGCTCTGGCACCCGGAGCCGTCCGACGAGGGGCCGCAGCCGATCGGCCAGCACGGCGGACTGGGCCGCAAGCCCTGACGCCCTCCGGCGGCACGGGAAAGCCCCCGCGAGTCAGGTCCTCGCGGGGGCTTCCTTCATTCCGCCTGCATCGTGAAGGGTGAGAAGACGATCACGAGGCAGGACGCCTTGTTGCAAGTGTCTTGCAACAACAAGCTAACAGCAAAAAGCCCCCGTGTGGATGACACGGGGGCTTCGATGCGGTCGGACTGCCGTCCGTGATGCGTCAGCTCTTGGCGCGCGCCTTCTGCCAGGCGAACCCGACGACCGCCAGGAACAGCGTCATGCCGCCGGTCGAGTAGAGCTGCACGCGCGTGTCCGGCTCCCGGGCCATCAGGACGAAGATGGTCGCCATGCCGGCCAGCGCGACCCAGGTCAGGACCGGGAACGCCCACATCCGCACGACCAGCTTCTCCGGTGTCTCGCGCTCGAGCCGGCGGCGCAGCCGCAGCTGGGAGACGGCGATGAAGATCCAGACGACCAGGATGACCGCGCCGATCATGTTCAGCAGCCAGGGGAAGACGTCGTCCGGCCGCCAGTAGCTCAGCACCACGCACACGAAGCCGAACACCGAGGACGCGAGGACCGCGACGCGCGGGACGCCGCCCGACACCCGGCCCAGGGTCTTCGGTCCCTGGCCGCGCTGGACGAGCGAGTACGCGATGCGCGAGGAGCCGTAGATGTTGGCGTTCATGGCGCTCAGCAGGGCGACCAGGACCACGACGTTCATCAGCTGACCGGCGCCGGGGATGCCGAGCTGGTCGAGGGTGGCGACGTACGGGCCCTTCTCGACGACCTCCTTGGAGTCCCAGGGGACGAGGGTGACGACGACCGCCATGGAGCCGATGTAGAAGAGGGCGATCCGCCACATCGCCGTGCGGACCGCGCTCGCGACGCCGCTGACCGGGTTCTCCGACTCGGCGGCGGCGATGGTGACCGTCTCCATGCCGCCGTAGGCGAAGACCGATGCCAATAGGCCGATGATCAGGCCCTCGGTGCCGTTCGGGAGGAATCCGCCCTCACCGGTGAGGTGCGCGGTGCCCGGCGCGTCCGTGCCCGGCAGGACGCCGGCGATCGCCAGCCCGCCCAGCACCAGGAACAGCGCGATCGCGCCGACCTTCAGGGCCGCGAACCAGAACTCGAACTCGCCGAAGTTCTTGACGGCGGCGAGGTTCGCACCGCAGAAGACGACCATGAAGAGGGCCACCCAGGCCCACTCCGGAGTGTGCGGAAGCCAGGTCGTGACGATCTTCGCGGCGCCGATGCCCTCCAGGCCGACGGCCGTGCAGAGCAGCACCCAGAACGACCAGCCGGCCGTGAAGCCGGCCCACGGGCCGATCGCCCGCTCGGCGTGCGCGGAGAAGGAGCCGGAAGAGGGATACGCGGCCGACATCTCGCCGAGCATCCGCATCACCAGCATCACGAGGAGGCCGGAGAGGACGTACGCGATGACGATCGAGGGACCGGCGGCGGCGATGCCGGCGCCGGACCCGACGAACAGGCCCGCGCCGATGACACCGCCGAGGGCGATCATCGACAGGTGGCGCTGCTTGAGGCCGTGATTCAGTCCGGGGGAGACGTCGTCCGCCTGCGGGGGCGTCTCCGTGGTGCTGTTGGGCATGGGCGCGGCTCGTCCAATGCAGAAGGAGGGCAAAAACGCCCACAGTCTGGGCAGCCTCTCCGTTCAGGAGGAGAGGCTGCCCACTATGCGGACACTTACCGCACCTACTGTGACGCTCCGGCTACGCAGCGACGGGTGTGTAGTGCGACGCGTCCCCCTCGATCGAGTAGCTCTCCTTGCCCTCGATGCCGACGGGCACGTCACCGGCGACGGTCACCCGGTGCAGGCGGCGCGGCAGCCCGTCGTAGTTGTCGACGGCGTAGTGCTGGGTGATGCGGTTGTCGAAGACGACCAGCTGGTTCTCGGACCAGCGGTGGCGAAGGATGTTCTCCGGCCGGGTGACGTACGCCTGGAGCAGGTCGAGGATCCTGCGGGACTCGCCCGGCGAGAGGCCCACGATCCGCTGCGCGAACCCGCCGATGAACAGGCCGCGCTCACCCGACAGCGGATGGACGCGGACGACCGGGTGGACCGTGCGGTACTTGATCGACGTGAACTCGGCGCGACTGGCGGCCTGCTGCTCGTCGACGTCCTCGTCCGGCACGGCGTAGTCGTAGTCGTTGGTGTGTTCCGCCCACAGGGAGTCGGCCAGCTTCCGCAGCGGCTCGGGCAGCTGCCGGTAGGCGGCCGCCGAGCTGGCGATCAGGGTCTCGCCGCCGTACGGCGGGATCGTGATGCTGCGCAGGGTGGTGGCCTGCGGCGGGTTGAGGACGAAGGTGACGTCGGTGTGCCAGTGGTTGGCGGCACGGCCGCGCTCGCTGTCGACGGGCAGCACGTTGGGGGTGCCGGCGACGGAGGAGACCGTCGGGTGGGCGGTGGTGACGTCTCCGAAGTGCCGGACGAAGGACTGCTGGGTCTCGTCGTCGAGGTTCACGTCGTCGAAGACGAGCGCCTTGTGGGCGGTGAGAGCCTCGCGCAGCGCGGCGACCGTCTCCTGGCCGAGCGGCCGGGAGATGTCCACGCCGAAGACGCGAGCGCCGATGCTGGCGGTGACCTTCTGGATCTCGAGGGACATGTGCGGTCCTTTCAGACGAGGGCGGGGGTGCCGGTTGCGGGGGAACTGACGTACTGGTTGGCGGGGCGCGGGAGGCCGTAGCGCTCGCGCAGGGTGCGGCGCGGGCCGTACTCCGTGCGGAGCAGACCGCGGGCGCGCAGGATCGGGACGACGTGGTCGACGAAGGTGTCGAGGCCGGAGGGCAGGACCGGCGGCATGATGTTGAAGCCGTCGGCGGCGCCCTGCGTGAACCAGGTCTCGATGGCGTCGGCGACCTGCTCGGGCGTACCGGCGAACGTCAGGTGCCCACGGCCGCCGCCGAGCCGCCCGATCAGCTGCCGCACGGTGAGCCGCTCGCGCCGGGCCAGCTCGACGACGAGCGTGTAGCGGCTCTTGGCGCCCTCGATGGCGTCCTCGGGCGGCAGATCGGCGGGGAGTTCGGAGTCCAGCTCCAGGACACCGGACGGCAGTTGCAGCAAGCTCTCCAGCCGGCCCACCCCGTGCGTGTACACGATGTGGTCCTCCAAGACCTGCTCGGCCGCCCGTGCCTCGGCTTCCGTCGAGCCGATCACCGGGACGATGCCCGGCAGCACCTTGATGTGCTCGGGGTCGCGGCCGGCCGCCGCCGTACGTGCCTTGAGGTCGGCGTAGAAGGCCCGCGCGTCCTCGATCGTCTGCTGCGCGGTGAACACGGCCTCCGCGTACCGGGCGGCGAAGCCCTTGCCGTCCTCGCTCGAACCGGCCTGCACGAGCAGCGGATAGCCCTGCGGGCTGCGCGGGACGTTGAGGGCGCCCTCGACGCTGAAGTACGTCCCCTGGTGCCGGGGCGGATGGATCTTGGCGTCGTCGCCCCACACGCCGGCCGCCTTGTCGGCGACGATCGCATCGTCCTCCCAGCTGTCCCAGAGCTTCAGGGCGACGTCCAGGAACTCGGAGGCGCGGGCGTACCGCTCGGCGTGCGCGGGCTCCGCGTCAAGGCCGAAGTTGCGGGCGGCCTCCGCTCCCGCCGTGGTGACGATGTTCCAGCCCGCCCGGCCGCCGCTGATGATGTCGAGCGAGGCGAACTTGCGGGCCAGGTTGTAGGGGGAGTTGTAAGAGGTGGAGGCGGTGGCGATCAGCCCGATGTGCTCGGTGGCCGTCGCCAGCGCGGTGAGCAGCGTGAGCGGTTCCAGGGCGCCGGCGGGGCGCTGGGCGAGGTTGTTCCACAGCTGGGGGCCGTCGGCGAGGAACAGGGAGTCGAAGGTGCCGCGTTCGGCTACGCGGGCCAGGGTGACGTAGTGGGCCAGGTCCACGTGCGCGTACGGGTCGCTCTCGGGGAGCCGCCAGGAGGCCTCGTGGTGGCCGGTGTTCATGAGGAAGGCGTTGAGGTGGAGTTGCCGGGGCATGCGTGTCCTTCACGGTGGCAGTCGGGGAGGCCTATTGAGCGCCGGTCCAGGCATTTCAGCCCGTCCGGCGTTTGAGGACGAGGCCGTTCAGGCCGAAGCGGGGGTCTGGGGGCGGCAGCCCCCAGGTACGGGACGGGTAGGGGCGGCGGGGGCGAGAAATGCACGGCGACCGGCGGTCACCTGACGTCCTCGGTCACCCCCAGCGCCGCCAGCAGCCGCGACCGGTACTCGCCGCGCGCCCCCGCATCGCGATCGATGGCCAGGTCGAGCCCGATACGCCCCCGCTCCAGCACGAGCACCCGGTCCGCGAGCACGATCGCCTCGTCGACGTCGTGAGTGACGAGTAGGACGGAGGGGCGGTGGCGTTCCCACAGCTCCCGCAGCAGGTTGTGCATCTTGATCCGGGTGAGCGCGTCCAGCGCCCCGAACGGCTCGTCGGCCAACAGGAGTTCGGGCTCGCGGACCAGCGAGCGTGCCAGTGCCGCACGCTGCTGCTCGCCGCCGGACAGCTCGTTGGGCCAGGCGCCCTCGCGGCCTTCCAGCCCGACCTCGGCGAGGGCCTCGCGGCCCTTGCGCTCCGCCTCCCGGCCGTCGAGCCCGAGGAGGACGTTGGCGAGGATGCGTCGCCAGGGCAGCAGCCGGGAGTCCTGGAAGACGACCGAGACTCGGTCCGGGGCGGTGAGCTGTCCGCTGCCGGTGACCTCGTGGTCGAGACCGGCGACCGCACGCAGCAGGGTGCTCTTGCCTGAGCCGCTGTGCCCCAGCAGGGCGACGAACTGGCCGGCGGGGATGTCCAGGTCGATGCCGTCGAGAACGACACGCCGGTCGAACGAACGGGTCAGCGACCGGAGTTGGACGGCCGGACGGGTCAGCTGCTCAGTGTGCGGCGCCACGACAGCACCCTCCGTTCGATGAGGCGGACCGTGCTGTCCGAGGCGAGGCCGAAGATGCCGTAGACGACCAGGCCGACGAGGATGACGTCCGACTGGCCGTAGTTCGTGGCCTGGAACATCATGTAGCCGAGGCCGCTGGTGGCGTTGATCTGCTCCAGGACCACCAGGCCCAGCCAGGAGCCGGTCACGCCGAGCCGGAGTCCCACGAAGAACCCGGGCAGCGCGCCGGGGATGACGATCTCCCGTATGAAGCGCAGCTTCGACAGGCCCTGCACCTCGGCGAGTTCGACGAACCGGTTGTCGATGCCGGACAGCGCGGCATGCGTGTTGAGGTAGATCGGGATGTAGACGACGATGGCGATGATCGCGATCTTGAAGGTCTCGCCGATGCCCAGCCAGAGGATGAACAGCGGGATCAGACCGAGGGTCGGGATGGCCCGGTTGAGGTTGACCGTGCCGTCGATCAGCGCCTCTCCGGTGCGGGTGAGCCCGGAGGCCAGGGCCAGCACGATGCCGGCGGTCAGACCGATCGCGAAGCCGGACGCGGCCCGCTGCAACGAGGTGAGGATGTCGGTGATCAGGGTCCCGTCGCTCCACAGCTGGGCGCCGGTCTCCACCACCGTCCAGGGTGCGGGAATCGCGGCGGGGTCGAGCGCCTCGGCTGCGGACGCGACGGCCCACAGGACGAGCACCAGCAGGGGCCCGGTGAGCCGGGCGGCGGGAAGGCGTTTGCCGGGGGCGAGCCCGCGGCGGCGTTTACGGGGCCGCTCGTCGGCGACGACGACGTCGGCGGCCTTGTGCAGGGTGGTCGTGGTCATGGCGGTCACTTCCGGTACTCGGCCGGTACGGACTTCGCGGCGATGCCCTCGAAGCGGTGGTCGAAGAGCTCGCTGACGTCGAACTTCTTCACGAACCCGCCCTCGGCGAGCAGATCCGCGGTCTCCTGCTCCCACTTGATGGCCTCGTCCCAGCTCGGCGGGTACAGGGGCTTGTTGGCGAGCTCGGTGATGGCCTCGGCCTGGGGGAGGGTCAGGTTCTGCGTCTTGACGTAGAACTCCCGGTTCCAGACGTCGGGGTGCTCGTACGCCCACACCTGGCCCTTGGCCCAGTACGGGATGTACGCGGCGATCGCCGCTGCCTTCGCGGGGTCGTTCAGCACCGAGACCGGCGCCCACAGCAGGTTGAGCAGGTCGACGACGTCGGTGTTGATGATGCGGGCGCCCTTGGCCTCGTACTGCGCCAGGTAGGCGGGCGCCTGGGTGTTGCCGAGCGGGGCGATGTCGACCTGCCCGGACTGCAGGGCCGTGAGGAACTGGTTGCTGGTCAGCGGGACCAGCTCCACGTCGTCGTACTTCAGCCCCGCCTTCTTCAGCGCGCGCAGCAGGACGACGCCCTGCGCCTGGCCCTGCGAGAAGGCGAGCCGCTTGCCCTTGAAGTCGTCGACCGACCGGATGTCGCTGCCGGGCTTGGTGGCGAAGAGGTAGTTGGGCTTACGGGTGATGTTGATCGCCACGATCTTCGCGTCGAAGCCCTGGTAGTACGCCTGGATCGGCGGGATGCCCGCGTTGTTGGCGAGGTCCAGGGACTTGGCCCGGAAGGCGTTGATGACATCGGGCCCGGCGCCGATGTTCAGCCAGTTGCCGACCTTGAAGGGCGGATCGCCCAACTTGGCCAGTCTGAACTGGAGTTGCTGGGTGTTCTGGTACGAGGCGATCTTCAGGCTCGTACCGGCGGGCACGTTCTTGGCCAGCGGGGCGGTCGAGGAGCCCTCGCCGGCGGCGGCCGCGCTGCCGTCGGCGCAGCCGCTGAGTCCGGCGACGCCGGCCGCGGCGCCGAGCAGGGAGGTGAGGAAGAGCCGTCGGTCGACACCCGGCACAGGAGAAGAGGACATGGGAGGACTCCGTGAGTGAGAAAAAGGGCAAGAAGGCATGCGGAATTCCGGGCAGGAGAAGCCGGAGAAAGGGAATTCACGCAGGAGGAAATGAGCGCTTCACACGCGGCAACGTGTCAGCAACAGTGGGTGCGACAGCTCACGAACGGGCTCATGAGCAGGATGTTCCTGGTCATCGGTGGTCCCTGTCAATATTCCGAGTTTCTGAATTAAATAGCCTCAGGTGACGCGGCCAACGGATCCCGGTAGAGCACGTCCAGTGCCACCGATCCGCCCGCCACGGCAAGGACGGAATCCGCGAAACTTGTCGGCAGGACCGCGGCCGCCCGCTCCGTCCCGGCCGCTTTGCGCAGCGCGCCGAGACAGTCCTCCCGGCTCAGGACGCCAATCTCGGTGACGACGACGGTCTCCGGGTTGAGTACGTCCTGCAGCAGCCCCACCGCCCGGCCGGTCATCCGCGCCCGGTCGGTCAACAGCCGTACCGCCACCGGGTCCCCGCCCGCCGCCGCGTGCACGACATGCATCGGGTTCGCCCCGTGGATGACGCCCGCGGCCCGCGCCCGCCGGCACAACGTCCGCTCGCTCAGCTCGACCTGGAGGCAGCCGACCCGCCCGCAGTCACAGGTCTCCGTGCCGCCCGGCACCGGCAGATGGGCGATGGCGCCGGCCTGGGAGCGGGGACCGTGGTGCACCTCGTCGTTGGTGGCGAAGGCCGCGTCGACCACATTGCCGACGAACAGATGCAGTACGCTCCGGCTGCCGCGCGCCCGCCCGAAGAGGCGCTCCGCGTTCACCAACGCCCGCGCGTGCCCGTCCACATGGACCGGCAGCCCGGTGTGCGCGCCGAGGACCTCCCGCACCGGCACCTCGCGCCAGCCCAGCATCGGGTGCTCGACGACGGTCCCGGAATCCCGGTCCACCCAGCCGCCCGCGGCGAAGCCGACGCCGAGCGGCAGGCTGCCCGGCGCCGCGTCCAGCAGCGCGGCGAGCCCGTCGGCGGCGCGGGCCAGGACGGCGTACGGATCCGTGGCCCCCGAGTGCTTCAACTCCCGTTCGACGACGACCCGTCCCCGCAGATCGAGCAGCGCCACGGTGGTGTACGGCACCGCCACATGCACCCCGCCCACCACAAAGCGCGAGTGGTCCAGGTCGATGGGTACGTGCGGCCGGCCGACGCCCTTGGACCGCCGGGGCGCGGCGGCCTCCCGGACGAACCCGAGTTCGGTGAGGCGGGCGCAGTGGTCGGTCACCGAGGCCGGTGACAGGCCGGTCAGCCGGGCGATGGTGCTGCGCGCCACCGGCCCGTGCTCGAGGACGGACCGGAGGATGACGCTGGCGCTGGTACGGCGCCGGTCACTGTCGGAGACACGGGGGATCGGAGACGAAGTCGAGGTCGAGGTCGAGGTCGAGGTCGAGGTCGAGGTCGAGGTCGAGGTCGAGGTCGAGGTCGAGGTCGAGGTCGAGGTCGAGGTCGAGCTTGGAGTCGAAAGGGTGGGTGCCGCGATACGGGGCATGGGGAACTTCCTCGGGAGCCGGTCCGACACTGCGCCGTCTGATGCGGGCGAGTCGAACCGACGGCCGACTCACCCAGGACGGCGACAGGCGGCCGCGCCCACGCGTCGCAGGTCGACGTGGCGACGCGACGAGAAGTTCCGGGACTGGGCGACCATGCGCTCGAAGCTAGCAAAACGGCCCACCGCTGCCCAGACGGCGACCGACGGGCGAGACGGCAGACCGACGGGCGAGACGGCCGACCGGCCTGTGAGCTGGGCGTCCTCGACTCAGTGACCGGCATCACCTCGTACCCGGTGTAACCCCCATCCTTTGTCCGGAGCCCACCAACCCCGTGATCCGCCCTTTGTCGACCACTGACGGTGATGGGCATGCACACGCTGGGATAGCGTCACAGCGTCCCGTACCACCCTCACCTCGCGGAGTCCCCATGAGCACCGCTGCCGCCGCCCCCGCCCGCACCGGACAGGTCCTCGCCGACCTGCTCCCGGCCTCCCGCGTCCGCGACATCGCGCTCGTCGTCGGCGGTGCCGCGCTCACCGGCCTCGCGGCCCAGATCGCCGTGCCCGTGCCCGGTTCCCCGGTGCCGGTGACCGGCCAGACCCTCGCGGTGCTGCTGGTCGGCACGGCCCTCGGTGCCGGTCGCGGCTTCCTCTCCCTCGCGCTGTACGCGCTGGCGGGCATAGCGGGCGTGCCGTGGTTCGCGGAGGGCACCTCCGGCGCCGCGGCCCCGTCCTTCGGCTACATCCTCGGCATGATCCTCGCGTCCACCGTCGTCGGCGCCCTGGCCCGCCGCGGCGCCGACCGCACGGTCCTGCGCACCGCGGGCGCCATGCTGCTGGGCGAGGCGATCATCTACGCCGTCGGCGTCCCCTACCTGGCCCTCGCCACCGGCATGTCGGCGACCGCCGCGATCGCGGCGGGCCTCACCCCGTTCCTGATCGGCGACGCCCTCAAGGCGGCTCTCGCGATGGGCGCGCTGCCCACCGCCTGGAAGTTCGCCAACCGCTGACGCCGCGGTCCTCGCGGAAGAGGCTCGCCGGGTAAGTACCGCACCCGGCGAGCCTCTTCATGTTTCTACGTGCTTCTGCGTCGGACAGGGCCCGTTCCGCGTCGGACAGGGCCCGTCGGCTCAGCCCTCCTGCGACCGCCGCGGGCGGCGCAGTTGAGACCACCACAGCCCGGCCGCGCCCGCCGCGATCAGCGTCGCGCCGGCCGCGCCCAGCGGCAGGACGTCCCGGCCGAGGCCGGTCTTGGGCAGCTCGTCGGCACCCGGTGCGACCGGCTTGTTGTCGGTGCCGAGCAGCAGGGGGGTGGCCGGAGCGTCCGGTGACGGGTTCGTCGTACCGAACGGCACCGGGCCCTGCTGCCAGTACGTCTTCTTGCCGTCACCGGTCTGGACGGGGAGGCAGATATTGCCCTCCTTGCCCAGGTCGTAGGTCGCGTCCACGGCATACGACTTCGACTCACCGGCGGGGAGATTGTCGACGGGGCAGGCGAAACCGCTGTTCGAGCCCTCCGGAAGATTGTTCTTCTCGATTGCCGAGCAGCCCTCGACATTCTTGACCGTCAGGCCGTCGAACCCGACGACCAGAAGCTGGATCTTTCCGCTGTCCTTGGTCCCTTCGTTCTTGACGGTGGCAGTGATCTCGGTTTCCTGCGAACTGTTGTTCACCGAGATTTTCTCGGGCAGTTCGGTGGTGAGCTTCACTCCCGCCGGTGCCTCGTCGATGACCTTTCCCCCCTTGCTGCTCCCGGGTCCCTGGTCGTCCGCACTGGCAGTGAAGGAAAGGATCATCACTGCCGAGAAAGATGTCGCGACCAGCGATCCCGCGATGGCCGTCGTGCGACGAGAACTCATGTTCGTCCCCCTTGCCTGCGCCTGAGTTCGCAGTACTTGAAGAGCTACCACAAGATTTCTCCGCACTATGCTGGTACGGCCTGAAGTGTGACCATTGTGTTTCAATGGCGGATGTCTGATGCGGCATCGAGGGGGGTGCAGTGGATTGCCGGGGAATATGGGAAATACGAGGAGCGGTGGGGTTCCAGGTTTACTGGTGACGGGGCGCTATCGACTGGTCGAGAGTATCGGGCAGGGGGGAATGGGGCGTGTGTGGCGAGCGGTCGACGAAATACTCGATCGTCTGGTCGCCGTCAAGGAAATGCGCATCGACGGCCTCGACCCGGAGGACACACGCACACGCCGTGAACGCACCCTGCGCGAGGCGAGGGCGACGGCAAGGATCGACCACCCCAACGTCGTACGGGTCTACGACGTGGTCGACGAGGGCGAACGCCTCTGGATCGTCATGGAGTTGGTGGCCGGCCGCTCCCTGGAACGCATCATGGCGGAGGAGGGCCCGCTGGGCCCGTGCGAGACGGCCCGGATCGGCATCGGCCTGCTCGCGGCTCTGCGCCAGGTCCACGACCGCGGGGTGCTGCACCGGGACATCAAGCCGGGCAACGTCCTGGTGGAGACGGAGGTGGCGCGCGGGCGGGGCCGGGTGGTGCTGACCGACTTCGGCATCGCGGCGATCCAGGACGCGAAGGCGCTCACCATGGTCGGCATGCTGGTCGGTTCCCCCGACTACATGGCCCCCGAGCGCATCTCCGGCCGCCCCCAGGGCCCACCGTCCGACGTCTGGTCCCTGGGCGCCACCCTGTGCGCGGCCCTCGCCGGCCGCTCTCCCTTCTCCCGCGACACGACCCTCGCGACCCTGCACGCGGTCCTGTACGAGGAGCCCGAACTCCCGCCCACGGCAGGCGCCTTGCGCACCATCCTCGCCGCCCTCCTGGACAAGGACCCGACCCTCCGCCCCGGCCTGGACACCCTGGAAACGGCCCTGGAGCCGGTGGCGTTCCCTGCCCCTACACCGACGATGCCGGTCATGAGGCCCGCGCCGGTCACGGGTGCGCCGGGAGGCGGGGAGCCCGAGACCCTGGCGGGCCCTGGGCGATCGAGCGCGGGGGCTGCCGCCGGCCTCGGGGGGTTGGATGCGGGGTCTGCCGCCGACGCCGGGCGGTCTGAGGCGGGGACTGCGGGTG
>NZ_JBSGVW010000030.1:0-67959 GCF_053608645.1 Streptomyces sp. NPDC055013 | reverse complement strand
CGGGGCCTGGGCGGTCTGAGGCGGGGGCTGCCGCCGATGCCGGGCGGTCGGACGCGGGGACTGCCGGTGGCCCCGGGCGTTCGGGCGCGGGGGCTGCCGCCGGCCTCGGGGGGTTGGATGCGGGGGCTGCCGCCGACGCCGGGCGGTCTGAGGCGGGGACTGCGGGTGGGCCTGGGCGGTCTGAGGCGGGGGCTGCCGCCGATGCCGGGCGGTCGGACGCGGGGACTGCCGGTGGCCCCGGGCGTTCGGGCGCGGGGGCTGCTGCCGGCCCCGGGGGATCGAGCGCGGAGGCTGCTCCTGGCCCGGCGCGCTCGCGTGCGGGGGCTGCTCCTGGTCCTGGAGGGTTGGAGGTGGGGGCTGCTGCCGACGCCGGGCGGTTGGACGTGGAGAGCGCGGCCGATCCCGGCGCGGGGGCTGCCGCCGGCTCTGCAGTGTGGGGCGAGGGGCCCACGGGGCCCACGCATGGTGCGGTAGCCGAACCGGCGCCGCCGAGCACGTCCGTGCCGGAAGCCGGCCCGGCGGTCGACCAAGGGCCCGAACCGGTGTCTGGTCCCGAGCAGGACGCAGCGCATGGGCCTGAAGCAGTACGTCGCCCTGGCCTCGCTAGGCGCCCTGACTCCGTCCGCGGCTCTGATTCCGTACGGGGCTCTGACTCTGAAGGTGGCCCAGATTCCGTACGGGACCCTGCCCCTGAAGGTGGCCCAGATTCCGTACGCGGCTCTGATCCTGTACGTGGTTCCGAGGCCGCACGTGGCTCTGATTCCGCACGGGTCTCCGAGGCCGCACCTGGCTCTGATTCCGCACGGGCCTCCGACGCCGTCCGCGGCTCTGATTCCGCACGGGTCTCCGAGGCCGCACCTGGCTCTGATTCCGCACGGGCCTCCGACGCCGTCCGCGGCTTTGATCCCGCACCGGTCTCCGACCCCGCACGGCCCTCTGACGCCGCAGGCGTCCCTGATCCCGCACGCAGCGTCGACTCCGCACGAGGCACTGCCCCTGCACGAAGCCCCGCCTCCGAGCAGCACAGCGGCCCCGAACCCATACCCGGCCCGCATCCCGAACCCGCCCGCCCCGAGTCTCAACCCGAGCCCGAAGGGGGAGTGGCCCCGGACCCCGCGGCAGCCACCCCGCAGCACCCGGCATCGGCATCGGTGACTCCCCACCTCCCGTGGAACCCGAAACCCCCAGGGGAATCGCCCACCCCCGCCTACCTCGAGGCCCCCCGCGTCCCGGCCCCGCCCGATCCCCGCCGGCCGGACGACGTACGCGACGCCATCCCGCCACCACCGAACCCCACCCGGGTGCCCGCGCCCGAAGCGGCCCCCTCTGCTCCCTCCGCCGTCACCCCGTCCCCGGCGACGGAGTCTCCTCGCGCCCCCAACGCCTCCACCGAGCTCGCCTCCCAGGGAAGTTCAGAGGTGCGCTCACCCACCCCGGCCGGTGATTCCGGCAGCGTCGCCCCCCGCCGCAACGGTGTCTCACTGGTGCGCTCCGAAGCGGTGACCGAGAGGCGGCCGGCGCCGGGGCCCGCGCCCGGCGGTACGGGACCACACAACGTCAGGCCTCCCACCTCTCCCTCCATGCCGCCCGGCGAACTCCCCGGCCCCGCCGTCCCGGCCGAACGCCGACGCGCGCGGCATCGCCGTACGACTCTCGTCGCCGCCCTCGCAAGCGTCGCCGCCGGCGTCGTCGTAGCGGTCGTCCTGGTGGCCAACTCCGGTTCGCCCGAGGACGACAAGGCAAGCTCCTCCCCGTCGCCGCTCGCCTCTGCCGCGTCCTCCCCGGGCGCCGGCCCCTCGTCCACAGTGGAGGGCACGTCCAGGCCGCAGAGCCTGCCGCCCGGCTCGCGCCGTGAGGCGGGCGGGTTCGCGTGGGTGCCGCCCGAGGGCTGGCAGCGGGACGTCAAGACCGGGTCGGAGGTGCACTACACGTCACCGGACGCCAGACAGGAACTCGCCGCCAAGTCGTCCCTGGCCCGCGACGACCTGATGGACTCCTGGCAGAGGTCGGAGCAGGACGCCCAACAGGGCCGTGACTACAACAAGATCCGCCTGGAGCGGACGACGTTCCGCGGACACCCGGCGGTGGTCTGGGAGTACACCTTCACCCTCGACGATCTCCCTTGGCACGCCCGCCTGCTGGGCTTCACGGTCGAGGGGAAGTCGTACCAGATCAACACGTGGTACCAGCCGGACATGGAAGAGCAGGCGCTGAAGACCTACGAGAAGGTGAGGGACAGCTTCACCGTGCTGTGAACACAAAGCCGAGGGGCCCTCGAAACGCGCAAGCGTCCCAAGAGCCCCTCGACCTCGTTCTCAGCCCAGTACTCAGCCTCAGGCCGAGCGGTGGGCAAAAATCAGCCGGTCTTGACCTCGTCGCGCGGCGCATCCGACGCGGCTGCGGCCTCGACACCCGCCGCCGGGCGATCTCCGTCGCGGACCTTCTGCTTGATGAAGGCGACGGCCAGCACGAGCGCGGCCACGAGCAGCGACAGCAGCACGGTCTTGCGGCCGTCGTGCTCGGTGTCGGTGAGCATGTAGCCGAGGATGAACACGATCAGCGCGGCCGTGGCCCAGGTCAGGTACGGGTACAGCCACATCTTCACGACCAGCTTCTCCGGCGCCTCGGCCTTGATGATCTTCCGCATGCGCAGCTGCGAGAAGCAGATGGCCAGCCAGACGAACAGGGCGACCGCACCGGAGGAGTTGACCAGGAAGAGGAAGACGGAGTCCGGGAACTTGTAGTTGAAGAACACGGCCACGAACCCGAACGCGACGGACGCGAGGATCGCCGTACGCGGCACACCGTTGCCGGTGGTGCGGGCGAAGGACTTCGGCGCGTCCCCGCGCTGGCCGAGGGAGAAGGCCATGCGGGAGGCGGTGTAGAGGCCGGAGTTGAGGCAGGACAGCACCGAGGTCAGCACGATGAAGTTCATGATCTGACCGGCGTGCGGGATGCCGAGGGAGTTGAGCGCGGCGACGTACGAGCCGTCGTCGGCGATGGACTTGCTGTCCCAGGGCAGCAGGGCCACGACGACGAAGATCGAGCCGAGGTAGAAGACGGCGACACGCCAGATGATGCTGTTGGTGGCCTTGGTGACGGCCTGCTGCGGGTTCTCCGACTCACCGGCGGCGAGGGTGGCGATCTCGCTGCCCATGAAGGAGAAGACGACGAGCAGCACACCGGTGAGGATGGCACCGGGTCCGTTCGGCAGGAATCCGCCGTGCTCGGTGAGGTTGCTCAGCCCGGCCTGCTCGCTGTCGACGCCGGGCAGCAGCCCGAACACGGCCAGCCCGCCGATGATGATGAACGCGGCGATGGCGACGACCTTGATCCCGGCGAACCAGAACTCGAACTCGCCGTACGACCCGACGGAGACCAGGTTCGTGGCGGTCAGCACCAGCATCACGATCAGGGCCCAGGCCCACTGCGGTACGGACGGGATCCAGCCCTCCAGGATCACCGCACCGGCGGTCGCCTCGACCGCCAGCACGACGACCCAGAAGAACCAGTACAGCCAGCCGATGGAGAAGCCGGCCCAGCTGCCGAGCGCGCGGTCGGCGTGGGCGGAGAACGATCCGGAGGTCGGGTTCGCCGCGGACATCTCCCCGAGCATCCGCATCACCAGCACCACGAGCGTGCCGACGAGGGCGTACGAGAGAAGGATGCCGGGGCCTGCGGTGGCGATACCGGAGCTGGACCCGACGAAGAGTCCGGCGCCGATGACACCGCCGATGGCGATCATGGACAGATGGCGGTTCTTGAGCCCGGCCTGTAGGCCGTGACCGCCTGCGGCCGGTTCGGCCGGTCCGGCCGTTTTCTGAGTCGGCTGCGAAGTCATGGAACGGATTTCCTTTGCGCCGTGGTGAGCGGTTCTCGTACTGGCGGGGTGCATGAGGCGTACGAGTCGGACCAGTGAATCGGAGGAGAACGGATTCGGGAACCTTTGATTCGGGATTGTTACTTGAGGTTTCCTTGAGCTTCCATGGCCTGCGTCACAATTCACACGATCGACACCCGGCGCTGCTGCCCGGTATCAGCCGTGTCACACTCGTTCCATGCGCGTGTATCTCGGCTCCGACCATGCGGGCTTCGAACTCAAGAACCACCTCGTCGACTGGCTCAAGGCGGCCGGCCACGACCCGGTGGACTGCGGCCCCCACATCTACGACGCCCAGGACGACTACCCGCCCTTCTGCCTCCGCGCCGCGGAGCAGACGGCCGCGGACCCCGACGCCCTCGGCATCGTGATCGGCGGCTCGGGCAACGGCGAGCAGATCGCCGCGAACAAGGTCAAGGGCGTCCGCGCGGCACTGGCCTGGAGCGAGGAGACGGCCTCCCTCGGCCGCCAGCACAACAACGCCAACGTCGTCGCCGTGGGCGCCCGCATGCACACCCAGGACGAGGCGACCAAGTTCGTCGAGACCTTCCTCAACACCCCGTACTCCGGCGAGGACCGCCACACCCGCCGCATCGAAATGCTCTCCGCTTACGAAACGACAGGCGACCTCCCCCCGATCCCGCCGCACCACCCGCAGCAGTAGGGCCACAGGGCTCCGCCCTTTCGGCGGCGGTCCAGGCATTTCAGCCCGTCCGGCGTTTGAGGACGAGGCCGTTCAGGCCGACAGCGGGGGTCTGGGGGCGCCAGCCCCCAGGGACCGGGGTCGAAGGGGCAGAGTTCCTGGAGGACGGGAAGGGTAGGGGTGGCGGGGGCGAAAAACCCCGCCGCACCCCCGGCAGGCACCCGCACACCAACAAGGAGCCACCGTGCCCGAGGGCCACACCATCCACCGTCTGGCCCAGGACTACGCCACCGCATTCCTCGGCACGACCCCCCACGTCACCAGCCCCCAGGGCAAGTTCTCAGACGCCGCAGCCCTCCTCGACCGCGCAGAACTCACCCGCACCGAGGCCCACGGCAAACACCTCTTCCTCGCCTTCCGCGACTCCGACTGGATCCACATCCACCTCGGCCTCTTCGGCAAGGTCAACTTCGGCGCCGCCCCCGCACCCCCACCCACGGACACCGTCCGCCTCCGCCTCGCGAACACCACCGCATACGTCGACCTCCGCGGCCCCACCACCTGCGCCCTGATCACGCACACGGAGAAGCAGGCGATACACGACCGCCTGGGCCCGGACCCCCTCCGCGCCGACGCGAACCCGCACACCGCCTACAGCAGAATCTCTCGCAGCCGTACGACCATCGCCGCCCTGCTCATGGACCAGAAGGTCATCGCCGGTGTCGGCAACGTCTACCGCGCCGAGGTCCTCTTCCGGCACCGCATCGACCCGTACCGCACGGGCAAGGACATCACCCGCGCACAGTGGGACGCCATCTGGACGGACCTCGTCGACCTCATGCGCGAGGGCGTCCGCAACAACCGCATCGACACCGTCCGCCCCGAGCACACCCCGGACGCGATGGGCCGCCCGCCCCGCGTCGACGACCACGGCGGCGAGGTCTACGTCTACCGCCGGGCCAACCTGCCCTGCCACATCTGCGGCGGCGAGATCCGCACCGCCGACCTGGCCGCCCGCAACCTCTTCTGGTGCCCGAACTGCCAGACACCGTAACCAATCCCGTAGCCGGTTGACGCGACGTCAGAACCCGTGCGGCAACCACGGAGCCACCGTGGAAGCGAACCCCACGGACGCCTCCGCCAACGCCCCCTGCCGCACCTCCCGCACCCGCCCGGCGGCACCCAGCGCCCCCAGGCTCACGCCGCCGAGATAGGCGGCCCCCAACTCCCGTACGGACAGGGAGAGATCGGCGGCGTCCGTCGTACGCTCGCACGACGCGCCCTTGGCATCGCCCACCAGCCGCCAACGCCCCGCGTTCCAGGGGCAGAAGGCGTCCTCGACCTCGAACACGACGTCCACCGGCGCCTGGTACGTCCTGGCCGCCAGTGCGGCCCCGACATCGACCAGCCGTACGTGCAGGGCGTCCTTCACCCGTACCTCGCACCGCCGCAGGTCGGAGACCTGGTGCTGCCACGCCTCGTCCGTCGGACGGGACCGCACCGTCACCTTGGACGTCAGGTCGATGCCGAACAGGAACCGCCACAGCGCGGCCTCCGCCGCCGGGGTCAGGGCCTGAACATCCCGCAACTGCACGGCGCCACAGGGGCCGTTGCCGTCCCACTCCGGCTTGACCCGGAAACGCGCGTACCCGACGACCTCGCCGTCCTGCTCCGCCAGCACGCACTGCAGCGGCGACGCGCCCTCCCGGTCGCTCTCGGGGTCGAGCAGTCCGAGCCGCTCCCAGCCGGGCAGCCGCGCGAGCATCCCGGGCCGGCCGGACACCTTGCGCGCGTACACCGCCTCACACGCGTCGAGGACGTCGGCCGGTACGGCGTAGCGCAGCCGTACGTCGTCGGTGCCGGGCGGCACGGACAGCCTTACGCGTGCGGTGTCGATCTCGGCGCTCACCTGGTAGGTGCCGATGCCGTAGCCGAACCGGCCATAGATCTCCGGCTCGGAGGCGGTCAGCACCGCCACCGGCCAGCCCCAGTCACGCACATCGTCCAACTGCCGGCGCATCATCGACGTAAGCACGCCGCGCCTGCGGTGCGTGGCGGCGACGCTGACCATCGTGACCCCGGCGGCGGGCACGGCGGCTCCGCCGGGCACCGTGAGCCGGAAGCTGAACGCGCCGGCCGTCCCCACGCACACGTCCCCGTCCCAGACGCCGAGGGAACGGTCGAACTCGGTGAGGGCGTCCCACAACTCCCGCTCCTCGGCCGACTCCGGGACGCCGCTGAAGGCGCGGATCAGGGTGTCGTACCAGATGCCCCATTCGTCCTTCCGTAGCACCCGCAGCTCGGGGCCGGTCGGGTCCGGACGGCCGCTGTCGCTCGCACTGTCTTTCGCCATGAAACATGCCTACCAGGGCATTGCGGGACGAGCGAGGGAATTTCTCGGTGCCGACGGCACGGCGGCTTTCCGTGAAGTTCACTGTGAAGTCGAACCTCGGACGGGGGACAAGTGGGACCTCCCGTGCCAAGCAGCTGGTCCGATGGATAGGGTCCCGAACTAATGGCAGCAGGACGAGAGCGGCGCACGGTGGCCGAGACGTTCACGGCCCGGTTGAAGATGCAGTGGCACCGGGCCCGCGTCGGCCTGCGCAGAAGCGCCGTGGACTACTTCCGCGGCGACGGCTCCGACTGGATCGCGCTGGCCGGCCTGCTGGTCACGGTCCCACTGATCTGTGCCGTGACGATGGCCAACCCGGTGTGGTTCTCGCCGGCCGCGCTGGTGCTCCCCATCGTCGCGGGCGGACTGCTGCTGCGCCCGGCGAGCCTGCTGGGCCTGTACGCGGCGGCGGCCACCGCCCTCATCGTCGAGTCGGTGCAGCTGGGCCCGTACACGGAGGGCCCGTCCCGCGTCACCCCGGGTGTGGTCCTGGTCGTGGCGGCGTGCGGGTTCTTCGGCTTGCTCATCGCGCAGTTCCGCAGCCGCGTGGGCGTGCCCTGGCGGCGCGGCGGCACGATGCTCTTCGACCTGCGCGAACGCATCCGCGTCCAGAGCAAGCTGCCGCAGCTCCCGCACGGTTGGCATCGCGAGATGGCCCTGCGCCCGGCAGGCGGCCAGTCCTTCTCGGGCGACTTCGTGGTCGCGGCCCGCACGAACGGCGGCCGCACCCTGGAGGTCGTCCTGACGGACGTCTCGGGCAAAGGCATGGACGCGGCCTCCCGGGCCCTCCTCCTCTCAGGAGCCTTCGGCGGCCTGCTCGGCAGCCTGCCCCCGCACGCGTTCCTCCCGGCGGCCAACGGCTACCTGCTCCGCCAGGACTGGGACGAGGGCTTCGCCACCTCGATCCACCTGGTCCTCGACCTGGACTCGGGCGACTACGAGCTCTACTCCGCCGGCCACCCCCCGGGCCTCCAGCTCAGCGCGGGCAGCGGCCGCTGGGAGGAGAAGGCCGCCGAAGGCCCCCTCCTCGGCGTTTACGACGGTGCCCAGTTCGACCCCGTGAAGGGCTCCCTGCGCCCCGGAGACGTACTGATGCTCTTCACGGACGGCCTCGTCGAAACATCCGACCGCGACATCGTCGAGGGCATCGACCGCCTCACCGGCGAAGCCGACCGCTACGTAGCCGGCGGCTTCCACGGCGCGGCCTGGCACCTGATCGAAGCGGTGGCGAAGGACGTCAACGACGACCGAGCCCTCCTACTGATCTGCCGAGAGGGCCCAACGTCCCAAACAGCCCCCCGCTGACCGACCGCCCACCGAGACCGACTCCGCACCGCCCCGAGCCTTCCCTGACGGCCCCTGCCGGCTCCCGGCCCTAACCCCCACCCACCTGTCGGCGCCGGTCCCGGCATTTCAGCCCGTCCGGCGTTTGAGGACGAGGCCGTTCAGGCCGATGGCGGAGGTCTGGGGGCGGCAGCCCCCAGGGGCCGGGGTCGAAGGGGCGGCGGAGCCC
The DNA here is from genome assembly GCF_053608645.1 of Streptomyces sp. NPDC055013. NCBI lineage: Bacteria > Bacillati > Actinomycetota > Actinomycetes > Kitasatosporales > Streptomycetaceae > Streptomyces > Streptomyces sp. NPDC055013. The sequence continues at coordinate 59,531 of NZ_JBSGVW010000030.1, read as the reverse complement.
CTGGAGGACGGGAAGGGCAGGGGCGGGCGGGGGCGGGACACTGGACGCGTGACAGAGACCTCCCGAACCCCCCTGTCCCTGACCGCCGTCGAGGACATCGCCCGTACCGCCCACGCGTCCCAGACCGACAAGGCCGGCCGCCCCTACACCGAGCACCTCGCAGCCGTGGCCGAAGGCGTCCGCACACACGGCGGCGACGAGGACCAGATCGCCGCAGCCTGGCTGCACGACGCCGTCGAGGACGACGCCCTGTCCGACCAGTGGCTGGCACAGGCCCCCCTGAGCCCCCGTACCAAGGCCATCGTGCTGGCGCTCACCAAGCGCCCCGGCGAACCCCCCGAGACCTACGCCGCCCGCATCCTCGAAACCCCGGGCGCCCTGCTCGTGAAGCAGGCAGACCTGGCCCACAACGCCGACCCGAACCGCCTCGCCGCCCTCGACGAACCGACCCGCAAACGACTGACCGAGAAGTACGCACGGATGCGCGCACTTCTCGGTCTGAAAGCCGACTGATGTCCCACGAGTCGCACGGGCGAAACCCCGAAGGGTCCCGTCAGGCGTTGACCTTCTCGCGCGAGGCGGACCCTTCCCGCTTCTCCCGCTCCCGGGCCAACTCCGCGGCATCCCGCTTGAAGGCCCACTCCATCTTCGGCTCCATCGCGAACCGGAACACCCGCTGCACGGGCGCGGTGCACAACAGCGTCACACCGACGGCCGCGAGCACGGTGACGAAGATCTCGCCGAGCGGCCGCTGCAGCCAGGCGTGCTCGAACCAGCCCTGGTAGTCACCGGCCTTCACCACGAAGCCGTGCAGCAGGTAGCCGTACAGCGTGCCCGCGCCGAGCGCCGTGAACCACATGTGCCGGCGCGGCACCCACGCGAAGAAGCAGGCCGTCAGTACCAGCGAGCAGCCGAACATCGCCAGCACCATGACCGGCCCGCTCCACCACGGCGCGGACAGCTCCTGCGCGGCGTCCCGGTGGTAGAACCACGCGGTGTTCATCCGCGGCACCGCCCACCAGCCGAAGCCGAGCGCCACCGCGAACACCGGCACGGACAGCATCCGCACCGTGCGCGTGCGCACCATGTGGAAGTGCTCGGGCTTCATGCACAGGCCCAGCACGAAGTACGGCAGGAACTGCAGAACCCGCTGCAGATCCAGGTCGTCACCGATCTCCGGGGTGACGGTCCCCGCCATGGCGAGGCCGAGCGCGATCGGCAGCGGCCAGCGCACCATCTTCCAGATGGGGGTGGTCATCCGCCAGATGAACAGCGCACACAGGAACCACGTCAGGTACCACGGGTCCAGCAGGCTGATGTCCTGGCCGGGGTCGTCGTCGATCCAGCGCTTGAAGAGCGGGTACGCCGTCTCGAAGACGATGTACGGCACGGCGACACCGGTGATCAGCCGCTTCAGCCGGTTGGGGCTCGCGTCGAAACTGCGCGAGAAGAAGCCGGAGATGATGATGAACGCCGGCATGTGGAAGGTGTACACGACGGTGTACACGGCCTCCAGGATGCGGCTGTCGCCCTTGATCGGCTCCCAGGCGTGGCCTATGGCGACGAGCACGATCGCCAGGTACTTGGCGTTGTCGAAGAACGCGTCGCGCTGCTTGGTACCGCCGGACGCGGGTCTGGTGTTCGCCTGAGCCTTCTTGTTCTGCGGCGAGCGCGGACTCGGCACTCCGTCCGCCGACGACTCTGCCGGGGGGAGTGGCGCTCTGTTGTGGCCGTGCGGTCGCAGCGAGTTGTTCACAGACCCTCCCACCGGAAGCCGGGGGAGTCGATCCAGGCCCTCGCTGCGCATGCGGGGGACGAGGCAGCATGGAACATCTGAGGCACCCTAGCGTTGCCTATGGGATTTCGTAAAACCTGCGAGGTCGTTCCCGGTTATTGCGTTCGAACTCACGTGTACAACGAACATGCACCTGGCAGACACCTGTTGGACATCCGCCTTGTCTGGATTCATCCCGACTAAAAGGTGCATATGGTCAGGAGCCGACTCCGATGGAATGATCAACTCACCCACAATTCGAATTGTCGGCGAACACGTTGTGTGTCGATGGAAACGAACCCGTCGAATTCTCTCCCCCGGCGTTCCCTCGAATTGCTGTACGGACTCAACGAGAGAGGTGACCGCGTCCGACGCGCCCGCACAGATCCGGCACAGGTGTGGCGAACGAAACGTCACGTGCCGCATAGCGAGGCCCGGTTGGTGGCACGATGGTTCTGGCGGGGGTGCGCGGGGTCGCATCCCCGGGCCGGGAGAGCGGACCGACCGAGGGTGTGATCTGTTGTGGCCATTTCGCTGTCAGTGGTGTTGCTGTTGGCGATCATCTTGGTGGTGCTGATCCGTGGCGGATCCCTGAAGGCCGGCCCCGCCGTCGTCGCCGTGCTGTTCGGCTTCTTCCTGGCCTCGACAGGCATGGCCGACGACATCCAGCGGTTCCTCAACTCGATAGCGGAGACCATCAACTCGATCCAGTTCTAGGGTCCGTCAGGCGGCTTCCGGGGCCCGTGGGGCGGCCCGGAAGAGTACGGATACCCTCGTTCGAGGTCGTCGAACGGTACGGAACGGGGAAACGTACGGGGCGGCACTGCGCGACACGGACCCGGCGGAGTGGGTGGCCACCGGATCGAGGACCGTCTCGGCTTCGACGGCATGGGCGTGGTCTACCTGGCCCGCTCCGCCTCCGGCCGTCGCCTCGCCCTCAAGGTCGTGCACGCGCAGTACGCCGACGATGACGAGTTCCGCACCCTCCCCCACTCTCGGCTTCGCTCGAACGGGGGACTCCCATCGCCGCGAGGTGGCCGCCGCCCGCCAGGTCAGCGGCGCCCTCACCGCTCCCGTCGTGGACGCCGACGCGCCGCGCCCCTGGACGGCCACGCTCCACATCCCGGGCGAGGACCTCGGTACCCGCATCCGCCGCCACGGCCCCCTGCCGCTGCCGAAGTTGCGCGAACTCGCCGCCGGCCTCGCCGAGGCCCTGCGCGACATCCATCGCGCGGGGATGGTCCACCGGGACCTGAAACCGGCCAACGTGATGCTCGCCGAGGACGGCCCCCGCGTCATCGGCTTCGGCATCTCCCGCGCCACCGAGTTCGGCGCCTCGGACGTCCTCACCCAGACCGGCCGCGATGGGGGAGGGTGCCCCGCCTTATGGGACGGCCGTACGTGTCATCGACGGCACCCCGGAACTCGACAATGCGCCGCCCGACTTGCTCACTTTCATCCACCTCTGTCTGGAAAAGTAGGACGAGTTGCTTGGGCTGCTGCGCGACGGCCGCATCCCGGAGCCGACGCCGCCGGAGCCCACGAAGGCGGACAAGGAGACAAGGAGACCTCACCCGTACGACCGCCCAGGCGCCGCAGACGCCTGCGGTCGGCCATCGCGCTGGGCGCCGCGCTCCTCACCGCCGCCACCACCGTCGCCGTGAAGACGACTCCGCTCCGGCCGGCCTGTCGGCCGCCTGGCAGGCCTGGCACAAGAAGTCGAAGGACCCGAGCGTCGACAAGGAGCCGATCGGCCCCGGCGGTCCCTTCAACCGCTAAATCGCCTCAGGCACGTCGCTGGTGTGCGCGGGCGACGAGGTCCTGGCGACCCGGTTCGCCCTGGCCAGCGGCAGCAACACCTGGGCCCGCCCCCATGGACGCCACCCCCGACGACATCACCGGCACGAGCGCCTCGACCCCACCACCGGCCGTGCCCGCTGGACCGTTCAGGTCAAGGGGGAGCAGGACATCGTCGGACAGACCGGCGAGCGCCTGATCCTGCTCGGCACGGGCGGCACGCACCGCACGATGACCTTGCTCAACGCGTCGCCGGCCGTCCGGACGACCGTACGGCTGTCCAAGGCCCAGCCCGAGGGCTCCACCCCGGTCCTCCTGCGCGGGGCCCTCCGACACCCACCTCTACCTGGCTGGCATCTCCGCCCCACCGGTCCTGGTCGGCGACGCCCTCTACGCCCCGTACGGCATCCGTTCGGCGAGGATCGGGATCACCACGTCGAGGCTTGTCGGTGCGTGGAGGGCGCGAAGCCTTGGGCTGGGAGCCGCCTCTTCCGGGGATGATCCAGGGCGCTGACACGAACGAGATCCTCAACGTTCTCCCGTACGCGCTCGCCCGCTTTGCCCTGCTGATGGCGCCGGTGACCGCGCTCCTGGTGTGCATCGGCCATCGGCACGCAAGATCGAAACGCCGCGATCAGCTCTCGGAGGGCCCGGAGACGGCCACGAAAACGGCTCAGGGCCAGGTCGGGGACTAATCCTCTGACCTGGCCCTGAGCCGTATGGAGCGGGCGACGGGAATCGAACCCGCGTAGCTAGTTTGGAAGACTAGGGCTCTACCATTGAGCTACGCCCGCACAGGACGCGCCGCAGGTCAGGTGACCGCGGCACAGAAGGCATCGTAGCGGGTCGGCACCCCTCATCGCACACCCCGTTAATGCGGCGGCCGCGCTGCCTGTGGGCATGTACCCTACGTGTCGCACCAGCACGGGGTGTGGCGCAGCTTGGTAGCGCGTCCGCTTTGGGAGCGGAAGGCCGTGGGTTCAAATCCCGCCACCCCGACCAGGACCGGTCAAGACCGGCCACATGCGTGGCGACCTCGTGTGATCGCGTCCAGTGATCGCCTTTGGGGCGTGTCGCCGCTGCCGTTACTATGCAAGCTGCACGCCCGTGTGTCTCTCCATCTGATGAAGTCCTCCCGGGCGGCGAAATCCGCCGGGCCAGTCTGGTCCCGGCAGAACCCAAGAAGTCAGCCACAAGGAGACCGAACCGTGAAGAGCGCCGTGGAGACCCTGAACCCGACTCGGGTTCGGCTCACTGTCGAGGTGCCCTTCGAGGAGCTCAAGGACAGCCTCGACGCGGCGTACAAGAAGATCAACCAGCAGGTCACGGTGAAGGGCTTCCGCAAGGGCAAGATCCCGGCCCGCGTCATCGACCAGCGGTTCGGCCGTGGCGCCGTGCTGGAGGAGGCCGTCAACGACGCGCTGCCGAAGTTCTACACCGAGGCGGTCAACGAGGCCGACCTCAACGTCCTGGGCCAGCCCGAGGTCGACATCACCGAGCTGAAGGACGGCGAGACGCTGAACTTCACCGCCGAGGTCGACATCCGCCCGACCATCGAGATCCCGGACTACTCCGGCATCGAGGTCGAGGTCGACGCGGTCGAGGTCACCGACGAGGACGTCGAGAAGTCGGTCGAGCAGCTCCGCGAGCGCTTCGCCTCCACCTCCCCGGTCGAGCGGGCCGCCGAGGACGGCGATGTCGTCACCATCGACCTGCAGGCCAAGGTCGACGACGAGGTCCTGGAGGACGGCGTCGCCGAGGGTGTCTCCTACACCATCGGCTCCGGCGAGCTGCTGGAAGGCATCGACGACGCCGTGAAGGGCCTCGAGGCCGGTGGCGAGGCCACCTTCGCCTCCGAGCTCAAGGGCGGCTCGGCGGCCGGCAAGGAGGCCGAGGTCACCGTCAAGGTCACCCAGGTCGCCGCCCGCGAACTGCCCGAGCTGGACGACGAGTTCGCGCAGCTCGCCTCCGAGTTCGACACGCTGGACGAGCTCAAGGCCGACAGCCGCAAGCGCCTCGAGAACATGAAGCAGTACGACCAGGCCACGCAGGCCCAGGAGCGCGTCCTGGAGAAGCTGCTGGAGCTCGTCGAGGTGCCCGTCCCCGAGAAGCTGCTCGAGGACGAGATCAACACCCGTAAGCACAACCTCGAGCACCACCAGCTCGGCCAGATGGGTCTCGACCTCGAGAAGTACCTCGAGATCCAGGGTAAGACGGTCGAGGAGTTCGATGCCGAGACCAAGGAAGCCGCGGTCAAGGGCATCAAGACGCAGTTCGTCCTCGACGAGCTCGTCAAGCAGGAGAAGCTGAACGTCAACCAGGAGGAGCTCACCGAGCACCTCATGCGTCGCGCCGCCTCCTCCGGCATGTCCCCCGACCAGTTCGCCCAGGCGGTCGTCGAGGGCGGCCAGGTTCCGCTCCTGGTCGGCGAGGTCGCCCGCGGCAAGGCCCTGGCCGTCGTGGTCGAGAAGGCCGTGGTCAAGGACACCAACGGCGAGGTCATCGACCTGGACGACGAGGACGAGACCGAGCAGGCCACCGAGACGGTGGAGGCCGCCGAGGGCACCGCCGACGAGGCCGCCGAGGAGAAGTCCGAGGGCTGAGCCCACGGCACCTTGTAAGCCGTACGGACGGGCCCCGGGTCATTGGATGACCCGGGGCCCGTCTGCTTACCCGGTGGACCTGCGGCGAGCAGGAACGGCCCACCGGCGGTGCGCATGCGCTCACAGCGAACACCCGCTGAACCGGGATTGCAGCACAGGGCCACCGCGTTAGGGTCCATGAGTATGAGGGCAGGGAAGCCCCCGTTGCCCGCAGAACACGTAAGACGGCCCGGCGCCGTCGTAAGACGAGCAGGTGGATACGTGACGAATCTGATGCCCTCCGCCGCCGGCGAGCCCTCCATCGGCGGTGGCCTCGGCGACCAGGTCTACAACCGGCTGCTCGGCGAGCGGATCATCTTCCTCGGCCAGCCGGTCGACGACGACATCGCCAACAAGATCACTGCGCAGCTGCTGCTCCTTGCCGCCGAACCGGACAAGGACATCTTCCTGTACATCAACAGCCCCGGCGGTTCGATCACGGCCGGCATGGCGATCTACGACACCATGCAGTACATCAAGAACGACGTGGTGACCATCGCCATGGGCCTCGCCGCCTCGATGGGACAGTTCCTGCTCAGCGCGGGTACCCCGGGCAAGCGCTTCGCGCTGCCGAACGCCGAGATCCTGATCCACCAGCCCTCCGCGGGCCTGGCCGGCTCGGCCTCCGACATCAAGATCCACGCCGAGCGGCTGCTGCACACGAAGAAGCGCATGGCCGAGCTCACGTCCCAGCACACGGGCCAGTCGATCGAGCAGATCACCCGCGACTCGGACCGTGACCGCTGGTTCGACGCCTTCGAGGCCAAGGAGTACGGCCTCATCGACGACGTGATGCCCACGGCCGCCGGTATGCCGGGCGGCGGCGGCACCGGGGCCTGAGCCCCACCGCGGGGCACACACACCCCCGCAGCGCCCCCAGCCGACCGCCCAAGCCCCTAGGAGACAGACAGTGAACGACTTCCCCGGCAGCGGCCTGTACGACCGCACGCGCGCCGAGTACACGGGTCCCGCCGCCGAGTCCCGCTACGTCATCCCGCGGTTCGTGGAGCGCACCTCGCAGGGCATCCGCGAGTACGACCCGTACGCGAAGCTCTTCGAGGAGCGCGTGATCTTCCTCGGCGTGCAGATCGACGACGCCTCCGCCAATGACGTCATGGCGCAGCTGCTGTGCCTGGAGTCGATGGACCCCGACCGGGACATCTCGGTCTACATCAACAGCCCGGGCGGCTCCTTCACCGCCCTCACGGCCATCTACGACACGATGCAGTTCGTGAAGCCGGACGTCCAGACGGTCTGCATGGGCCAGGCGGCCTCCGCCGCGGCCGTGCTGCTGGCCGCCGGCACGCCCGGCAAGCGCATGGCGCTGCCCAACGCCCGCGTGCTGATCCACCAGCCGTACAGCGAGACCGGCCGCGGTCAGGTCTCCGACCTGGAGATCGCCGCGAACGAGATCCTGCGGATGCGCTCGCAGCTGGAGGAGATGCTGGCCAAGCACTCCACCACGCCGATCGAGAAGATTCGCGAGGACATCGAGCGCGACAAGATCCTCACAGCCGAGGACGCGCTGTCGTACGGGCTGATCGACCAGATCATCTCCACCCGGAAGATGAACAACGCCGACGTTCGCTGACGCGGACCCGGTAGTGTCTGCTGCCCCTTGGCACGGTTTGGGACGGTGCACGTCAAAGTGAACCGCGCCAAGGGGGGCCCGAACGGGGGGCCAGGCAAGGTACCGTCGACATAAGGCAGCACCAGGAGCCGCTGGATTCGAAAACGTCCAGTCGTCTCCCAGGCGAAGGGGAAGCACACCGTGGCACGCATCGGTGACGGCGGCGATCTGCTCAAGTGCTCGTTCTGCGGCAAGAGCCAGAAGCAGGTCAAGAAGCTCATCGCAGGCCCTGGTGTGTACATCTGCGACGAGTGCATCGATCTCTGCAACGAGATCATCGAGGAAGAGCTCGCGGAGACCAGTGAGGTCCGCTGGGAGGAACTGCCCAAGCCGCGCGAGATCTACGAGTTCCTCGAGGGCTATGTGGTCGGCCAGGAAGCAGCCAAGAAGGCGCTCTCCGTCGCCGTCTACAACCACTACAAGCGCGTGCAGGCCGGCGAGAACGGCGGCGGTCAAAGCCGCGAGGACGCCATCGAGTTGGCGAAGTCCAACATCCTGCTGCTGGGCCCCACGGGCTCCGGCAAGACGCTGCTCGCCCAGACCCTGGCCCGCATGCTGAACGTCCCCTTCGCCATCGCGGACGCGACGGCGCTGACGGAGGCCGGCTATGTCGGCGAGGACGTCGAGAACATCCTGCTGAAGCTGATCCAGGCGGCCGACTACGACGTCAAGAAGGCCGAGACCGGGATCATCTACATCGACGAGATCGACAAGGTCGCGCGGAAGAGTGAAAATCCGTCGATCACCCGGGACGTGAGCGGCGAGGGCGTCCAGCAGGCCCTGCTGAAGATCCTGGAGGGCACGACGGCCTCGGTCCCGCCGCAGGGCGGCCGTAAGCACCCGCACCAGGAGTTCATCCAGATCGACACGACGAACGTCCTGTTCATCGTGGGCGGCGCGTTCGCGGGCCTGGAGAAGATCATCGAGTCCCGGGCCGGCGCCAAGGGCATCGGCTTCGGCGCGACGATCCGCTCCAAGCGCGAGCTGGAGGCCAAGGACCAGTTCGAGGACGTCATGCCCGAGGACCTGGTCAAGTTCGGCATGATCCCCGAGTTCATCGGCCGCCTCCCCGTCATCACCTCGGTCCACAACCTGGACCGCGAGGCCCTGCTCCAGATCCTGGTCGAGCCGCGCAACGCCCTCGTCAAGCAGTACCAGCGCCTCTTCGAACTCGACGGCGTGGAACTCGACTTCGAGCGCGAGGCCCTGGAGGCCATCGCCGACCAGGCCATCCTCCGCCAGACCGGCGCGCGCGGCCTGCGCGCCATCATGGAGGAGGTCCTGATGTCGGTGATGTACGAGGTGCCGTCCCGCAAGGACGTCGCCCGGGTCGTCATCACGGCCGAGGTCGTCCAGTCGAACGTGAACCCGACGCTGATTCCGCGGGATGCGCGGGGGCGGGGGTCGGGGGAGCAGAAGACGGCGTAGCCGCACCGCACTACCGCAGACGTACGAAGGGGCCCCGGTCGCGAGACGGGGCCCTTCGTAGTTGGCGCGTGCGGTGTCAGGCCTTTTCGCGGACTTCCTGGCGCAGCTTGCTGGTGAGGTCGACCGTGGTGTCCTTGCCGACGCCCGTGCCGGTGTTGTCGCCGGGCGAGACCATGGCGACCGTGCTGTAGTCGGCCCAGGCGCAGAACCAGTCGGTGGACTGCTTCTTGGTGAGTGCGTTGGTGGCCTTGGTCGACTGGCACTTGGCGACCGCGCCGTCGATCTCGACCTCCTCGGGCTCGCCTACCAGCTCGGCATTCTGCATGGTGGGGGAGTCGCTCGAAGAGCTCTTCTCGACCTCCTTCTGGATGGAGGCGAAGAACTTGTCCAGGGTCGACTGGGGGTCCGCGATCTCTCCGTAACCGCCCACCATCGTGACGCCCTTGGCGGCCAGCAGCTCCGCCTGGTCAGGGATGGTGCTGGGGTCCTGCGGGTCGTAGTTGCTGAAGTCGGCGGTGGACCAGCTCCCGACGACGACCGTTCCGTTCTTGACGCCGCTCTTCTCCATGTCCTTCACGGTGTCGGAGTCGGAGGACTGGTTCCTTGCACTGACCCGCTTGTACTCGCTGAGCACCGTCGCCGGCGTAGCCAGCTTGTGCGCCCCGTCGTCCTCGAGGTTGCCCGCGCCGCCGCCCCTGCTGCCGCCCAGCACGAAGTACGCGCCCACGCCGATGGCGGCCACGACGGCCACGGCGCCGATGATCAGGCCGGCCTTCTTGCCGCCGCCACCCGGAGCCGGGGGCTGGGGCATGCCGTACTGAGGCTGCTGGCCGTACTGGGGCTGCTGGCCGTAGGGGTTCGGCTGCTGGGGCGGGACGCCGGGGGGCTGCTGGGGGTAGCCGTAGCCGGGCTGGGCCGGCGGGGCCTGCTGGGGGTAGCCGTAGCCGGGCTGGGGCGCCTGCGGCTGCTGGCCGTAGGGACCGGGCTGCTGAGGCTGCCCGCCGTACGGACCGGGCTGCTGGGGCTGCCCGCCGTACGGGCCCGGCTGGTTGTAGCTCATTTCTGGGTTCCCCTCCAGATGCTTATGTGTTCCTGACATCCTGGCTCAGACTCAGGCAACGCATGGCATCGGGGTGCCCACCGTTACAGAACAAAGGCGTTTCGGGACACGCCCGCGACACCCCTAAACTGAGCGGGTGACCGAGAACGCTCAGCAGCAGCCACCAGCGCCCGAGACCGAACTGCCGACCCAGTACGCGCCGGCCGACGTAGAGGGGCCGCTGTACGAGCGCTGGGTGGAGCGGGGTTACTTCGAGGCGGACGCGAAGAGCGACAAGCCGCCGTACACCGTCGTCATCCCGCCGCCGAACGTCACCGGCAGCCTGCACCTCGGGCACGCCTTCGAGCACACCCTCATCGACGCCCTGACCCGTCGTAAGCGCATGCAGGGTCACGAGACGCTGTGGCAGCCCGGCATGGACCACGCCGGCATCGCCACGCAGAACGTCGTCGAGCGCGAGCTGGGCAAGGAAGGCAAGTCCCGGCACGACCTCGGGCGTGAGGCCTTCGTCGAGCGTGTCTGGCGGTGGAAGGGCGAGTCCGGCGGGCAGATCAGCGGCCAGATGCGCCGCCTCGGCGACGGCGTCGCCTGGTCCCGCGAGCGGTTCACCATGGACGAGGGCCTGTCCAAGGCCGTCCAGACCATCTTCAAGCGCCTCTACGACGACGAGCTGATCTACCGCGCCGAGCGCATCATCAACTGGTGCCCGCGCTGTCTGACGGCCATCTCGGACATCGAGGTCGAGTACCAGGACGACGACGGCGAGCTCGTCTCCATCCGGTACGGCGACGGCGACGAGGCCATCGTCGTGGCGACGACCCGCGCCGAGACGATGCTCGGCGACACCGCGGTCGCCGTCCACCCCGACGACGAGCGGTACCGCCACCTCGTCGGCCGCGACATCGAGCTTCCGCTCACCGGCCGCCGTATCCCCGTCGTCGCCGACGAGCACGTCGACCCCGAGTTCGGCACCGGCGCCGTCAAGGTCACCCCGGCCCACGACCCGAACGACTTCGAGATCGGCCGGCGTCACGACCTGCCGTCCCTCACGGTGATGGACGAGCACGCCGTCATCACGGCCCACGGCCCCTTCCAGGGCCTGGACCGCCTGGAGGCCCGCTCGGCCATCGTCGCCGCGCTGCGCGCCGAGGGCCGGATCGTCGCCGAGAAGCGGCCGTACGTCCACTCCGTCGGACACTGCTCACGCTGCAAGACCACCATCGAGCCGCGCCTGTCCATGCAGTGGTGGGTCAAGGTCGGCCCGCTCGCCAAGGCGGCCGGTGACGCGGTCCGCGACGGCCGCGTCAAGATCCATCCGCAGGAGATGGAAAAGCGGTACTTCGACTGGGTCGACAACCTCCACGACTGGTGCATCTCGCGGCAGTTGTGGTGGGGGCACCGCATCCCGGTCTGGTACGGCCCGGAGGGTGAAGTCCTCTGCGTCGGCCCCGACGACGAGGTCCCCACCGGCGAGGGCTGGCACCAGGACACCGACGTCCTCGACACCTGGTTCTCCTCCGGCCTGTGGCCCTTCTCCACGCTCGGCTGGCCCGAACAGACCGACTCGCTGGCGAAGTTCTACCCGAACTCCGTCCTGGTCACCGGCTACGACATCCTCTTCTTCTGGGTCGCCCGGATGATGATGTTCGGCCTGTACGCGATGGACGGCACCCCGCCGTTCCACACCATCGCCCTGCACGGCATGGTCCGCGACCAGTTCGGCAAGAAGATGTCGAAGTCCTTCGGCAACGCGGTCAACCCGCTGGACTGGATGGACAAGTACGGCAGCGACGCGCTCCGCTTCACCCTGGCCCGCGGCGCCAACCCGGGCGTCGACGTCCCGATCGGCGAGGACTGGGTCCAGGGTTCCCGGAACTTCGCCAACAAGATCTGGAACGCCACCCGCTTCGCGCTGATGAACGGCGCCACGGTCGACGGCCCGCTCCCGGAGCCCTCGGCGATGTCGTCGACGGACCGCTGGATCCTGTCCCGCCTGAACTCCGTCGTCGCCGAAGTCGACGCGTTCTACGAGGACTTCCAGTTCGCGAAGCTCTCCGACGCGCTCTTCCACTTCGCGTGGGACGAGGTCTTCGACTGGTACGTCGAGCTGTCGAAGACGACGTTCCAGGCGGGCGGCGAGCCGGCCGAGGTCTCCAAGCGCGTCCTCGGTGAGGTCCTCGACGTCACCCTCAAGCTGCTGCACCCGGTGGTCCCGTTCGTCACGGAGACGCTGTGGACCACGCTGACGGGCGGCGAGTCGATCGTGATCGCCGAGTGGCCGAAGGACAGCGGCTTCCGTGACGCCGCTGCCGAGCAGGAGATCGCCGTTCTCCAGCAGGTCACCACCGAGGTCCGCCGCTTCCGCGCCGACCAGGGCCTCCAGCCGGGCCAGCGCGTCCCGGCCCGCCTGACCCTCGACGGCACGGCACTCGCCCCGCACGAGCCGGCCATCCGCCAGCTGCTGCGCCTGACGCCGGAGGGCGAGTCCTTCACGGCCACGGCGACCCTGCCGGTGGCGGGCGCCGAGGTCGCGCTCGACCTCTCCGGCGTGATCGACGTCGCGGCCGAGCGCAAGCGCCTCGCGAAGGACCTCGCGGCGGCCGAGAAGGAGAAGGCCCAGGCGAACGCCAAGCTCGGCAACGAGGCGTTCCTCGCGAAGGCCCCGGACAACGTCGTGGAGAAGATCCGCGGCCGCCTCGCGAAGGCGGACGAGGACATCGCGCGGATTGCCGCCCAGCTGGACCGTCTGCCGCAGGCATAGGCGGTTCCACGGCCCTGAGGCCCCCGGTGCTGTCCTGGCACCGGGGGCCTGCGCGTACCTCAGGGGCGCGGGGCCGTATCGATATGCGCCTCCGCCGCGTGGGCGCGACCGGCCACAACGGACCGGTAGCCGCCCGGCAACCCAGGACACCCCACTCCATGGGCGCACTGTCAGTCGCCCTCCGTAGACTGGCCCCGTGAGCGACCAGAACGAGCCCGACCCCCTCGACCCCTTCGAAGAGATCATCGCGGCCGAGACCGACCGCGACCCGGATCTCGCGGTGATCGAGGCCGGCAGCCGCACCCTGCGCACCCAGGGCGGCCCGCCCAGCGCCGACGTGCCCGCACGCCCCGAGGACCCCGAGGTCGACAAGGCGCTGCGCGAGGTCGAGGCGGAGCTCGCCACCCGCTGGGGCGAGACCAAGCTGGAGCCGTCCGTCACTCGGATCGCCGCGCTCATGGACGTGCTGGGCGAGCCGCAGCGGGCGTACCCCTCCATCCACATCACCGGCACCAACGGCAAGACGTCGACGGCCCGCATGATCGAGGCCCTCCTCGGCGCCTTCGAGCTGCGCACCGGCCGCTACACCTCTCCGCACGTCCAGTCGATCACCGAGCGGATCAGCCTCGACGGGGCGCCGATCTCGGCCGAGCGGTTCATCGAGACGTACCAGGACATCCGGCCGTACATCGAGATGGTCGACTCGCAGCAGGAGTACCGGCTGTCCTTCTTCGAGGTGCTGACGGGCATGGCGTACGCCGCCTTCGCCGACGCGCCCGTCGATGTGGCCGTCGTGGAAGTGGGGATGGGCGGCTCCTGGGACGCCACGAACGTCATCGACGGTGATGTCGCCGTCGTGACCCCCATAGACCTCGACCACACCGACCGGCTCGGCGGCACTCCGGGCGAGATCGCCGGTGAGAAGGCCGGGATCATCAAGCAGGACGCCACCGTGATCATGGCCCAGCAGCCGGTGGACGCGGCGCAGGTGCTGCTGAAGAAGGCCGTGGAGGTCGACGCCACCGTCGCGCGCGAGGGCCTGGAGTTCGGTGTCGTGTCGCGCCAGGTCGCCGTCGGCGGACAGTTGGCGACCCTGCGCGGTCTGGGCGGTGAGTACCCCGAGGTGTATCTGCCGCTGCACGGCGCGCACCAGGCGCACAACGCGGCCGTCGCCCTCGCCGCCGTGGAAGCCTTCTTCGGCGTCGGCGCCGCGCGGGCCGAGCCGCTGGACATCGACACGGTCCGCAAGGCGTTCGCGGCCGTCTCCTCCCCGGGCCGTATGGAGGTCGTACGGCGCTCGCCGACCGTCGTGCTCGACGCCGCCCACAACCCGGCCGGCGCGCGGGCGACCGCCGAGGCGATCGGGGAGGCCTTCGACTTCAGCCGGCTGATCGGGGTCGTCGGCGCGAGCGCCGACAAGAACGTACGGGAGCTGCTGGAGGCCTTCGAGCCGATCTTCGCCGAGATCGTCGTCACGCAGAACAGCTCCCACCGCGCCATGGACGCCGACGAACTGGCCGCCCTCGCCGTCGAGGTGTTCGGCGACGACCGCGTACAAGTCGAACCGCGACTGCCGGACGCCCTGGAGGCCGCGATCACGCTGGCCGAGGAGGAGGGCGAGTTCGCGGGCGGCGGTGTGCTCGTCACCGGGTCCGTCATCACGGTCGGCGAAGCCCGGCTGCTGCTGGGGAAGGGCTGAGTCCGAAGATGCGTACGCTCTGTTCCTCGACCCTGATCGGCGAGTTCTTCGTCATCGGCTTCGCCGGTCTGGTCGCCATGAAGGATCCCGACCTGTCCATGTCGACGGTGTGGACGGTCAGCGGGATCGCGATGTTCCTGTGCCTGCTGCTGTGCGGCCTGGTGACCCGGCCCGGCGGTGTCGCCCTCGGCTGGGCCCTGCAGATCGCCCTCATCGCGTCCGGCTTCATCGTCCCGACGATGTTCTTCCTGGGCGCGGTGTTCGCGGCGCTGTGGTGGGCTTCGGTGCACTACGGCAGAAAGGTCGACGAAGCGAAGGCGCGCTTTGCGGCGCAAGGGGACAAAACCAGCCCTTCCGGAGCCTGAGGACGAGGCCGTCGAGGCCGATCCAGGCCCTGAGGGGCAGCCCTCGGGGCCGGCGACCTGCACAGGCTGACACTCCGTGACGAGCGCCCAGCTCAGCCCTGTAACCTCGTCCCACCGCACACCTGTAGGTAATAAGGAGCTCGTCGTGACCCAGCGCACCCTCGTCCTGCTCAAGCCCGACGCAGTCCGCCGCGGCCTGACCGGCGAGATCATCGGCCGGATCGAGCGCAAGGCCGGCTGGCAGATCACCGCGCTGGAGCTGCGCACCCTGGACCAGGAGACCCTGGAGCAGCACTACGGCGAGCACAAGGGCAAGCCCTTCTACGAGCCGTTGGTGGAGTTCATGGCTTCCGGCCCGGTCGTGGCCCTGATCGTCGAGGGTGAGCGGGTCATCGAGGGGCTGCGCGCGCTGGCCGGTCCGACCGACCCGATCGCCGCGGCGCCCGGCTCCATCCGCGGTGACTTCGGCGTGATCGTCCGCGAGAACCTCATCCACGCCTCCGACTCCGAGGAGTCCGCCGAGCGCGAGGTGAAGATCTTCTTCCCGGGCCGCGCCTGACCCCCACACCCGGCCCGAACCGGGGCGGTCGAAGAAACCCGGCCGCCCAGTGGCATATGCGTGGCGATCGAGGGAACGAGTGCCCCCGATGGCCCGTCTCCACAAGCGAGGCGACTCGCCATCTGCTGACAATGGCGAAGACCCTCCCGCAGTGTTCGCGAAGGCGCGTCTACGATAGAAGCCTTCACGTCACAGCACCCACTTCGCCGACCTGAAAAGCCATCAAAAGCTCCCAGGAAGGCCAGACGAATCCTGATGGGGAACTCAATGTCGTTCATCGGCCGTGACATGGCTGTCGACCTCGGGACCGCCAACACGCTGGTGTACGTCAGGGGTCGCGGGATCGTACTCAACGAGCCGTCCGTCGTCGCGATCAACACCAACACCGGTGGCATTCTCGCGGTCGGCGCCGAAGCGAAGAAGATGATCGGGCGCACGCCCGGCAACATCGTTGCCGTACGTCCGCTGAAGGACGGCGTCATCGCCGACTTCGAGATCACCGAGCGGATGCTCCGCTACTTCATCCTGAAGATCCACAAGCGGCGGTATCTGGCTCGTCCGCGGGTCGTCGTCTGTGTGCCGTCCGGCATCACGGGTGTCGAGCGCCGCGCCGTCATCGAGGCGTCGTCCCAGGCCGGCGCCCGCCAGGTGCACATCATCGAGGAGCCGATGGCCGCGGCCATCGGCTCCGGCCTGCCGGTCCACGAGGCCACGGGCAACATGGTGGTCGACATCGGCGGCGGCACCACGGAGGTCGCGGTCATCTCCCTCGGCGGGATCGTCACCGCCCAGTCCATCCGCGTCGCGGGCGACGAACTGGACAACGCGATCATCCAGCACATCAAGAAGGAGTACTCCCTTCTGCTGGGTGAGCGGACGGCCGAGCAGATCAAGATCACGATCGGTTCGGCGTACGACCTCGATGCTGACGAACACACCGAAATCCGCGGCCGGGATCTCGTCTCCGGACTGCCGAAGACCGTCGTCATCTCAGCGGCCGAAGTGCGCAAGGCCATCGAGGAACCGGTCAACGCGATCGTGGACGCCGTGAAGACGACCCTCGACAAGTGCCCGCCGGAGCTGTCCGGCGACATCATGGACCGAGGAATCGTTCTGACCGGCGGTGGCGCCCTGCTGCGCGGCCTCGACGAGCGGCTGCGCCGCGAGACCGGCATGCCGATCCACATCGCCGAGGACCCGCTGGACAGCGTGGCGCTCGGCTCCGGCAAGTGCGTCGAGGAGTTCGAGGCGTTGCAGCAGGTGCTGGACGCCCAGCCGCGCAGATGACGTAACTCTTCGATTCCGCCGTACGGGATGATCTCCTCTCGTACGGCGGATCGTTGATATGGAGGCATAAGCTCCCTGAAGAGCCTCGAAACTTCGAACCTTCGGACTTCGGCACTTGGCAGGGAACCTCCGCATACAAGCTCCACATACAAGCTCCGCTTACAAGTTCGTAGCCAAACTCCGCATAGGGAGCACCTCGGGTTTGCCGGGGGTTTCCCGAATTCCTACTGAGGAAGGGCACGGCCGCCGCACGTGAGGGACACACGAGAGAGCCGGCTGCTCCTGGTGCTGCTGATCGCCATCGCGTTCGCGCTGATCACGGTGGACATCCGCGGCGGTGAGGATTCGCCGGTCGACGGTGCCCGCCATGCCGCCGCCACGGTCTTCGGCCCGATCGAGGACGGCGTGTCGGCCGCGGTGAACCCGGTCGGCAACGCGGTCGCCGCGATCCGCGACTCCGGCGAGCGCCACGACCGGCTCGCCCGGCTGGAGCAGGAGAACGCCGCCCTCAAGGCCAAGCTCGGCAGCGACGACCGCAACCGCAGCCGCCTGAAGCAGCTCGACAAGGTGCTGAAGGTCGCGGGCGCAGGTCAGTACGGGATCAAGGGTGCGGAGGTCATCGCCATAGGAGCGGCTCAGGGCTTCTCCTGGACGATCACCATCGACGTCGGCGTGAACGACGGCATCCAGCGCGACATGACCGTACTGAACGGGGACGGGCTGGTCGGGCGGGTCACCACCGTCGGCCCGAACACGGCGACCGTGCTTCTCGCCAGCGACCCCGACTTCACCGTAGGCACCCGCATGGAGGCCAGCGACGAGCTCGGCTTCGCCTCCGGCCAGGGCGACCGTCCGCTGCGTGTCGAACTGCTCAACGGCAAGGCCGAGGTGAAGAAGGGCGACCGGCTCGTGACCTTCGGCTCGCAGGCCGACAAGCCGTTCGTGCCCGGCGTCCCCGTCGGCGTGGTCTCCCGCGTCGACCCGTCCGGGGGAAACCTGACCCGCACCCTGTACGTCACGCCGTACGTCAGCTTCAGCAAGCTCGACATCGTCGGCGTCGTCGTCCAGGCACCCACGAAGGACCCGCGCGACACGGTGCTCCCCGACAAGCCCGAGCCGACCCCCACGCCGACCGTGACGGTCACCGTCACGCCGGGCGCCGAGGACCCGGCCGACGGTCAGAACCAGCCGCAGGCGGATGGTCAGGACCAGCCGCAGGCCGACGGCCAGGATCAACCTGAGGCCGACGGCCGGAACCAGTACGAGCAAGACGTGTACGAGCAAGAGCAGTAGGAGCTGAAGCCAGATGCGCGTCAACCGAGTCCTGCTCTCCTCCTCCCTGGTCGTCGTCGCCCTGGTGATCCAGGTCAGCGTCCTGGCCCGCCTCCACCTCCCGGGCGCCGTCCCCGATCTGCTGCTGCTCACCGTCCTGGGCCTCGCCATGGTGTACGGCCATGTCGGCGGCGCCCTCGTCGGCTTCGGCGCCGGTCTGCTCGCCGACCTCGTTCCGCCCGCCGACCATGCCGCCGGCCGCTATGCGCTGGTGCTGTGCGTCATCGGCTATCTCGCCGGGCTCATCAAGCCGGACCACGGCCGACTCAAATCGGCCACCGGGCCGATGGTCGTCGTGGTCGTCGCCGCGATCGGCTCGACACTGCTGTACGCCGGTGTCGGTGCCTTGGTCGGGGACACCGCCGCCCGCCATGTCGGCCTCGGCAGCCTGCTGTTCACGGCCGCGCTGTACGACCTGCTGCTCGCCCCGTTCGTCGTCCCGGGGATCATGGCGCTGGCCAGGCGCGCGGAGAACGATCCGCTCGCCGACACCAAGTCCCAGGCGAAGAAGGCCGACATCTCCACCGGCTGGCTCTCCGGCGGCACCGGCCTGCGCATCGGCGGCCAGCGCGGCGGGATGGGGGGCCTGAAGGGCGGACTCAAGGGCGGGCTGAAGGTGAAGGCCGTGCGGGCGCGGACGGCACGCGCCGGGCGCATCAAGGGGGTCAAGCGACTGTGAGGGCAGGCGAGTTCACCCGGACGGGTGAGTCCAGGAGGAACCGGGCCCCGCGGGCCGGACGTTCATCACTCGTACCCGCAGTCGCAGGCGGCGTCGTGCACAGAGTCGTTCACACACAGTCGTATCCGCACTGGTTCTCGTACTGAGAGGGGGAGGCAGCCGCAGTGAGCAACATCCCCGAGACCGGCCGCACGCCACGTGTCCAGATCCGGCTCGTAGTCATCCAGATCCTCGTCCTCTCCCTCCTGGGCACCCTCGGCGGCCGCCTGTGGTACCTGCAGATCCGCGAGGGCGACGCCTACGCCAAGGAGGCGTCCGGCAACCACGTCCAGCAGGTCGTGCAGCCCGCCGTGCGCGGCTCGATCCTGGACGCGCGCGGAGTGCCCCTCGCGGACAACGAGACGCGGCTGGTGGTCTCCGCCTCCCGCACCGACCTGCTGAAGATGAAGGACGACGGCAAGGGCGTCCTGACCAAGCTGGCCAAAGTGCTCGGCATGAAGACCGAGGACGTGATGGGCAAGGTCCGGCTGTGCGACGCCGAGACCCCGCAGCCCTGTTGGAACGGCTCGCCGTACCAGCCCATCCCCATCACCGACGAGGCCACCCCCAAGCAGGCCCTGCAGATCCGTGAGCGGGCCGAGGACTTCCCCGGCATCACCGCCGAGCCGCAGGCCCTGCGCCGGTACCCGAGCCCCGGCAATTCCAACACCGCCCAGGTCCTCGGCTATCTCTCCCCGGTCACCGACGAGGAGCTCCAGCAGGCCCAGGACACCGACTCGCCGTACCTGCGTTCCGACCAGGTCGGCCGCTCCGGCCTGGAGCGGGAGTACGACAAGCAGCTGCGCGGCAAGGCCGGCGTCACCCGCTACGAGGTCGACAACCTCGGCCGGGTCATCGGCCAGGCCAAGGCGGACGCCGCCGAGCCCGG
Source organism: Streptomyces sp. NPDC055013 (assembly GCF_053608645.1). Lineage (NCBI taxonomy): Bacteria > Bacillati > Actinomycetota > Actinomycetes > Kitasatosporales > Streptomycetaceae > Streptomyces > Streptomyces sp. NPDC055013. The sequence goes on along the minus strand of NZ_JBSGVW010000030.1, from coordinate 39,590 downwards.
GGCCAACCTCGTCACCAGCATCGACGCCCGCGTGCAGCGAGTCGCCGAGTACGAGCTGAACGAGGCGATGAAGCAAGCCCGCAAGGAGTGGGACCGCAACACCCACGAGCAGTACAAGGCCGACTCGGGCGCGGTCGTGGTGATGGAGGCCAAGACCGGCCGCGTCGTCGCCATGGCGTCCAACCCGTCGTACGACCCGAACGCCTGGGTCGGCGGCATCTCGGCCAAGGACTACAAGACGCTGACGGGCAAGGCATCCAACTACCCGCTGCTCAACCGGGCGATCCAGGGCCAGTCGGCCCCCGGCTCCATCTTCAAGGTCGTCCCGACGGCCGCCGCGGTCAACGCGGGCTACTCCTTCGACGGCCCGTACCAATGCTCCAGCTCGTACTCGATCGGCGGCCAGGTCTTCAAGAACTTCGAGTCCAAGGGGTACGGCCCGATCAGCCTCGGCCGCGCCCTGGAGGTCTCCTGCGACACCGTCTTCTACCGCCTCTCCCACGAGGAGTGGAAGCGGGACGGCGGCACCAAGCCGAAGAAGAACGCGGGCGACTGGTTCTACAAGACCGCCCACCAGTTCGGCCTCGGCGCGGAGACCGGCATCGACCTCCCCAACGAGGTCACCGGCCGCATCCCCGACCGCCAGTGGAAGCAGGACTACTGGAAGGCCAACAAGGACGCCTGGTGCAAGTACGGCAAGAGGGACGGCAGCTACGCCGAGAAGATCGCCTACGAGAACTGCCTCGAAGGCAACCGGCTGCGCGCCGGTGACTCCGTCAACTACTCCATCGGACAGGGCGACACCCTCGTCACCCCCATCCAGATGGCGACCATCTACTCGGCCATCTCCAACGGCGGCACCCTCTACGACCCCACGGTCGGCAAGGCCGTCGTCAGCCCCGACGGCAAGACCGTCGAGGAGATCAAGCCCAAGTCCCACGGCAAGCTGCCCATAAACAAGCAGACGCTGGCCGCGATGGACGACGCCCTCGCCGGCGTCGCCACCCGCGGTACCGCCGCCTGGCGGTTCGCGGACGTCGGCTGGCCGCAGGACAAGATCCCGATGCACGCCAAGACCGGTACCGCCGAGGTCTACGGCAAGCAGACGACCTCGTGGTTCGCGACGTACACCAAGGACTACTCGGTCGTCATGACGATCTCCCAGGGTGGTACGGGTTCCGGCGCCTCGGGTCCGGCCGTGCGCAACATCTACGACGCGCTGTACGGCGTCGCCGACGACGGCGCGATCAACAAGAAGAACGCGCTGCTGCCCACCCCGGAGAAGAACCTGCCGAAGGTCCGCACCGACGGCACCATCGCCTCGCCGAAGGTCTCCAAGGACCCGGCGAAGGAGCAGCGGGCCGGTCAGAAGGGCGAGGCCGAGCAGGACGAGCAGCAACTCGCCGGGACGGTCGCGCCGCCGACGACCGAGAACCGGGACACCCGGCGCAGACGACGCAGGGGCCGCGGGCGCGGAAGCCGGAGGATGCTCACATGACCGGCGCCAACAGTTTCCAGGTCTCCGGGTACGGGCCCGAGCGGGCCGGCTGGACCCGCCTGTTCGCCCGCGACTCGCTCGCCCGCCGGCTGGACTGGCCGATACTGCTGGCGGCGATCGCCCTGTCGCTGATCGGCTCGATCCTCGTCTTCTCGGCGACACGCAACCGCACCGAGCTCAACCAGGGCGACCAGTACTACTTCCTGATCCGGCACATCCTGAACACCGGGATCGGGATCGCGCTGATGATCGGCACCGTGTGGCTGGGGCACCGCACCCTGCGCACGGCCGTGCCGATCCTCTACGGCGTCTCGGTGTTCCTGATCCTGCTGGTGCTCACCCCGCTCGGCTCCACGATCAACGGCGCCCACTCCTGGATCAAGCTCCCCGGCGGCTTCTCGCTCCAGCCCTCGGAGTTCGTGAAGGTCACGATCATCCTCGGCATGGCGATGCTGCTGGCGACGAGAGTGGACGCGGGGGACAAGCAGTACCCGGACCACCGCACGGTCGTGCAGGCGCTGGGTCTGGCCGCCGTGCCGATGCTGATCGTGCTGCTCATGCCCGACCTCGGCTCGGTCATGGTGATGGTGGTGATCGTGCTGGGCGTGCTGCTCGCGTCCGGTGCCTCCAACCGCTGGGTCTTCGGGCTGATCGGTGCGGGCACCATGGGGGCGATCGCGGTCTGGCAACTGGGCGTCCTGGACGACTACCAGATCGCCCGCTTCGCGGCCTTCGCCAACCCGGAGCTCGACCCGGCGGGCGTCGGCTACAACACCAACCAGGCGCGCATCGCGATCGGTTCCGGCGGGCTCATGGGCGCCGGGCTGTTCCACGGCTCGCAGACGACCGGCCAGTTCGTGCCGGAGCAGCAGACCGACTTCGTGTTCACCGTGGCGGGGGAGGAACTGGGCTTCCTCGGCGGCGGGCTGATCATCGTCCTCCTCGGCGTGATCCTGTGGCGGGCCTGCCGTATCGCCCGCGAGACCACCGAGCTGTACGGGACGATCGTCGCGGCGGGGATCGTCGCGTGGTTCGCCTTCCAGTCGTTCGAGAACGTCGGGATGACGCTGGGGATCATGCCGGTGACCGGTCTGCCGCTGCCGTTCGTGTCATACGGAGGGTCGTCGATGTTCGCGGTCTGGGTGGCGGTGGGGTTGCTGCAGTCGATCCGGGTGCAACGTCCCTTGTCGGCGTGAGCATTGGGCTGGGCCGATGCGGGCCGGTGCGGTGTCGTTTCGGGCCGCGGTGGTCGGCCGAATGGGCGCCGCGCCGTCGCCATGACCGGCGCGGCAGTGCCCTCGCCGGCCGGGGCGCGGCGGCGCCCCAGCCGGCCGCCCGGTGTCCAGCCGCAGAATTGGACTCCATCAGCCCGCACCAGCCCGTTTCCCAGCCGTCGCCCCCTGTTGTCCGGGCGTTCATGGCTGGTAAGCCCTGTCATCGCGTCGTGACTGCGATTAGATTCAGGGCATGGCGGACACGAAGCGCGAAATCGAGCGGAAGTATGAATCCGACGACAGCGGCCTGCCCGACCTGACCGGGGTCGCCGGGGTCGATGCCGTGATCGACAAGGGCGTAGCGCACTTGGACGCCACGTATTACGACACCGCGGACGAGCGCCTCGCCACGTCCTCGCTCACTCTGCGACGCCGAACGGGCGGGGCCGACGCGGGCTGGCATCTGAAGTTCCCCGTGGCCCCCGGCGTGCGGGACGAGGTCCAGGCGCCGCTGTCCGACACGCTGCCCGACGCCCTTGCCGGGCTCGTCCGCTCCCGGGTTCGCGGCACCGACCTGGTGCCCATGGTCCGGCTGCGCTCCGAGCGTGATGTGCGGCATCTCGTGGACGCCGACGGCGGGCTGCTCGCGGAGGTCAGTGTGGACGCCGTCCAGGCCGACCGCCTCGCAGGTGGCAGCGGTACCGCGCAGTGGACCGAGATCGAGGTGGAGTTGGCCGACGGCGTGGACCCGGTGCTGCTCGACAAGGTGGAGAAGCGACTGCGCAAGGCCGGGGTTCGGCCGTCGAAGTCGGCGTCGAAGCTCGCGCGCGCCCTGGCCGAGACCGCCCCGCAGAAGCTCGCCCCCGTGTCCGTCGAGGACCCCGTGACCGCCGGCGACCACGTGCTCGCGTACGTCCGCGCCCAGCGCGACGCGATCGTCGAGCTCGACCCCGCCGTGCGCCAGGACGTCGAGGACTCCGTGCACAGCATGCGCGTCGCCACCCGCCGGATGCGCAGCACCTTCAAGTCCTTCGGCAAGGTCCTGGACCGGGCGGTCACCGACCCGATCGGCGACGAGCTGAAGTGGCTCGCCGGCGAGCTGGGCGTGGACCGGGACCGCGAGGTGCTGAACGAACGTCTGTCGCTGGCTCTCGACGAGGTGCCCCAGGGGCTGGTCTACGGTCCCGTCGCCGAGCGGCTGAGCCACTGGGCGGGGGACAGGCCCGGCGGGGCGAGCAGCCGGCTGATCGGAGTCCTCGACTCCCACCGCTACCTGGCCCTGCTCGACGCCATGGACGGCCTGCTCGCCGACCCGCCGCTGCTGAAGGCGGCCGGGAAGGAACCCGGGAACGCGCTGCCGAAGGCCGTGCGGAAGGACTTCGGCAAGGTGTCCGCGCTTGTCGAGCGGGCTCTGGAGCTGGAGCCCGGCAGCGACCGTGACGTCACCATCCACGAGGCCCGCAAGAAGACCAAGCGCACCCGCTACGCGGCGGAGGCGGCCGCTCCGGCACTCGGCAAGCCGGCCAGGAGCCTGGTCAAGACCATGAAGTCACTGCAGAACCTGCTCGGCGAGCACCAGGACAGCGTCATGGCCCGCCAGACCCTGTGCGAGCTGTCCGCGGTCGCGCACGGGGCAGGAGAGAGCACCTTCACCTACGGGCTGCTGTACGGGCGCGAGGAGCAGCGGGCGGCGGCCGTGGAGGACCAGCTGCCCGGAGTCTGGGACGGGATCAAGGACGGGGCGGACGTCCTCTGAGCCCTGGGACGTGCTGGGGGTGTCCGCGGTCGCGTTACGCTAGATGGTCACCCCTGTCAGTTCAGTCCCGCTCACGAAGGTTCGCGAGATGCCTGCCGAAGTCGCTGCGTCGGTGTTCCCGCAGCTCGAAGCTCTGCTCCCGCATGTGCAGAAGCCGATCCAGTACGTCGGCGGAGAGCTCAATTCCACGGTCAAGCCGTGGGACTCCTGTGACGTCCGCTGGGCGCTCATGTACCCCGACGCGTACGAGGTCGGGCTGCCCAACCAGGGCGTCATGATCCTTTACGAGGTCCTCAACGAGCAGCAGGGCGTCCTCGCCGAGCGCACGTACAGTGTGTGGCCGGACCTGGAGGCCCTCATGCGGGAGCACGCCGTCCCGCAGTTCACGGTGGACAGCCACCGGCCGGTGAAGGCCTTCGACGTGTTCGGCCTGTCCTTCTCGACCGAGCTCGGTTACACGAACATGCTCACGGCCCTCGACCTGGCGGGCATCCCGCTGGAGTCCAAGGACCGGACCATCGACGACCCGATCGTCCTGGCGGGCGGCCACGCGGCCTTCAACCCCGAGCCGATCGCCGACTTCATCGACGCGGCGATCATCGGCGACGGTGAGCAGGCCGTGCTGGACATGACGGCGATCATCCGCGCGTGGAAGGCCGAGGGCTGCCCCGGCGGACGCGAAGAGGTCCTCTTCCGCCTGGCGAGGACGGGTTCGGTGTACATCCCGGCGTTCTACGACGTCGAGTACCTCCCGGACGGCCGTATCGCCCGTGTCGTACCGAACAAGAGCGGTGTCCCGTGGCGTGTGTCCAAGCACACGGTCATGGACCTGGACGAGTGGCCGTATCCCAAGCAGCCGCTCGTGCCGCTCGCCGAGACGGTCCACGAGCGCATGTCGGTCGAGATCTTCCGCGGCTGCACCCGAGGCTGCCGCTTCTGCCAGGCCGGCATGATCACGCGCCCGGTGCGTGAGCGCTCGATCACCGGCATCGGCGAGATGGTCGACAAGGGCCTGAAGGCGACGGGGTTCGAGGAGGTCGGCCTGCTCTCCCTCTCCTCGGCGGACCACAGCGAGATCGGCGACGTGGCGAAGGGCCTGGCCGACCGCTACGAGGAAGACAAGATCGGCCTCTCGCTCCCGTCCACCCGCGTCGACGCCTTCAACATCGACCTGGCGAACGAGCTGACGCGCAACGGCCGCCGCTCCGGCCTGACCTTCGCCCCGGAGGGCGGCTCGGAACGCATCCGCAAGGTCATCAACAAGATGGTCTCGGAGGACGACCTGATCCGGACTGTCTCCACCGCCTACGGCAACGGCTGGCGCCAGGTGAAGCTGTACTTCATGTGCGGCCTGCCGACCGAGACCGACGACGACGTCCTGCAGATCGCCGACATGGCGACGAAGGTCATCGCCAAGGGCCGCGAGGTCTCCCGCTCGAACGACATCCGCTGCACGGTCTCGATCGGCGGCTTCGTCCCGAAGCCCCACACGCCCTTCCAGTGGGCCCCGCAGCTGTCGGCCGAGGAGACGGACGCCCGTCTCGAGAAGCTCCGCGACAAGATCCGCGGCGACAAGAAGTACGGCCGCTCGATCGGCTTCCGCTACCACGACGGCAAGCCGGGCATCGTCGAGGGCCTCCTCTCCCGCGGCGACCGCCGCATCGGCGCGGTCATCCGCGCGGTCTACGACGACGGCGGCCGCTTCGACGGCTGGCGCGAGCACTTCTCCTACGACCGCTGGATGCAGTGCGCCGACAAGGCGCTGATCCCGTTCGGCGTCGACGTCGACTGGTACACCACCCGCGAGCGCACCTACGAGGAGGTCCTCCCCTGGGACCACCTCGACTCCGGCCTCGACAAGGACTGGCTCTGGGAGGACTGGCAGGACGCCCTCGACGAGACCGAGGTGGAGGACTGCCGGTGGACACCGTGCTTCGACTGCGGGGTTTGCCCGCAGATGGATACGTCCATCCAAATCGGGCCGACCGGGAAGAAGTTGCTGCCTCTCACGGTCAAGAACGCTGCGCCGGCGCCTAGCGGTCACTCTCACTGAGGTGGGAGGGGCACTCGATCGGGTGATGGAGGCCTTGGCGGGGGCGAGTGAGGACGAGGTGTCTGCGGTGCTGGCTTCGGCCGGCGCATCCCGTCAGGGCCCGCCGGATCGACCGGTGCCGTCCCGTACGCCGCTGCCTGGGCCGGGAAGTGGCTCGCAGATCCTTTCCGAGGTGGAGTGGGTCTGAGGTCTGTATCTCGGCCAGGCGTGACTGTATGACCCTGCGAGCCCCCTTCCCCGACCGGGACGGGGGCTTGTTGGTTCAGTGCTGTGTGGGGGACGGAATCGATCTTCCGGGTGCACAAGTGCTGTGCATATGTCTTAAATCTACGAGAAGTGCACGGATGGGAAGCTGATCGCCGGGCCGTGAGAGCCGGTGCGAGGGTGCTAGCCGGCTGGGCGGGACGAAAGGCGGGTTGCCGAAGTGGTGGAAGCGGCTTCGCCGGGCTCCGCGGGCGAAGAGGACTCCACTGCCCTCGGCGGCTATCAGCAGGAGCTGAAGCGGACTCTCGGTTCTTTTCAGGTGTTCGCGATCTCGTTCGCGTTCATCTCGGTGGCGGTCGGCATCTTCTCGACATACGACGACGTGCTGCAGAACGCGGGGCCGGTCGGGATCTGGCTGTGGGTCATCGCGACGGTGGGTCAGGTGCTGGTGGCCTTGGTGGTGGCGCAGCTCGCAGGGCGCATCCCGCTCAGCGGCTCGTCCTACCAATGGGCCTCGCGGCTGGCCAACCCGAAGGTCGGCTGGGGATTCGGCTGGCTGAGCTTCTGCTACCTGGCCATCGCGGTGGTGGCGATCGACAATGCGCTCGCGAGTCAAGCATTCATGCCGCTCGTGGGTCTGCAGCCGGACGAGGACACCGCGCGGGTGATCACCCTTGTGATCCTGCTGGTCCAAGCCGTGGTCGTCGTGGCCTCGACACGCCTCGTGAGCCTGATCAACACGACCGCGGTGGTGCTGGAGCTGGCGTTGGTTGTGGTGGTGGCGCTCGCCCTTGCCATCGCGGTGGCGGTCACCGGCCATGGCGCGGCCGGCAACCTGACCTCGCGCGGCATCACCGAGCATGCCCCGCACTACTTCGACGTCGGCGGGGGGCTGATGATCGCGATGATCATGGGCCTTGCCACGCTGGTCGGCTTCGATTCCGCGGCGAACCTGGCCGAGGAGGCCAAGAACCCCTTCCGCAGCGTCCCGCGCGCGATCGTGGGGTCCGTTGCAGCCGCCGGTGTACTGGGGATCGTGTTCCTGATCTGCCTCACCATCGCGATCGAGGACATCCCACGGATCACCGCGAGCGAGTCGCCTGTCGCGGCGATCATGCGTGAGCAGCTGGGGTCGCCGATGGAGAGAGTGCTCCTTGCGGCCGTTGCGATCGCCTTCTTCGGTGCTGGGACGGTGGTGATGACCGCGTGTTCACGGATGGTCTTCGCGATGTCGCGCGACGGGCGCTTCCCTGCCCACCGGCTCATGCGCCGGGTCAGCCCTCGCACGCAGACGCCGGTGCCCGCGACGCTGCTGATTCTCGCCGTGGGCGTTGTCCTGATGGTCGCGCTACCGGGCGCCGCGCTGCTGAAGCTGATCACGGCGTCAACGATCCTTCCGGCGATCATCTACGGCGCGACGATCGGCCTGTACCTCGCGGTGCGCCGCAAGTTGGACCGCAGGAAGGGTGCCTTTGACCTCGGGCGGTTCGAGTTGCCGGTCGCGGTCTGCGCGCTGGTCTGGACGCTCGCGTCCCTGGTCATGCTGGTGTCGCCGTCCGAAGCGCTCGTTCCCGTGCTGATCGTGGTGGGTCTGCTCGTCGTGGGTGGGGCGTTCTTCGTCGGCTTGCTGCTGTTCAATCGCCCGGCGTTGGAGACCGAGCCCGGGGACGTGAGTGTCTTCGAGCACTGACTTGATGTTCTTGCAGCCCGCTGCGCGACGTGGAGGCGGGCGGTCTGTTCGGTCGGTGAGGACATCGAGCCGCAAATGGACACCCACAGCCAGATCGGTCCGACCGGGAAGAAGCTGCTGCCTCTGACGGTCAAGAACGGCGGTCCGACGCCGGCGTCGAGTGGTCACTCGCACTGAAGTGGGCGAGGCCCTCGACCGGGTGACTGATGTGTCGGCGGGGGCAAGCGAGGAGGAGGGGGCTGCACTGATGGCCGGGACGGGTCCTCCGAACCCGCGTCCGTCAGTGCCGACGGCCTCCTCCCGTACGGCTTCCCCGACCAGCGGCTCGGACGTCCACTGAACCCGGAGCTCTGGGCGTTCCTCAAGCGGCTTCGCCCCGGCGTCGGCCTCATCACCTAACCCGAGCTGTCGTGGCTTCGTTTCGAGACGGCGTCCGATGCCGTCGAGGTCGGGCAGCGGGTCTCGTGCGAGTTCTTGCAGTTCGACACATGGAACGGGGAGGCTCGGCTGTCCCTGCGGGCTACCCAGCCGTCGTCACGAACGTCGACCCAGGAGCGACGCCGACTGTCGCTCTCACGTCGGTAAGACTGAGCGACTCCAGGTCGATCGGGTGCGGCCCTTGCCGGGGTGAAGCAGAGGGATGCGGGGCCGCATGGGCTGAGCTCAGCGGGCGGCACGCTCCCGGGTGGTGCGGCGCAGCCCGATGAGTTCGGCGACCGCCTCCAGCCAGCGGGCCACGACCTCGTCGCCTTCCACGGGCCGGGCCACCGACGCGGCCGCCTCCAGCCAGCCGCGCATCAGGTCCGAGGCCGCCGGGTCGGGCAGCAACTCCGGCAGCCGGGCGGTGTAGCCGGTGCCACCGCTGCGGACGGTCCTGCCGAGGAACGCCACCGAGCGGGGCTGCACCCCGAGGCGGTCGAGCGTGACCGCGGCGCCCACGGCTCCGTCGCCGAACAGGGCGCTGCGACGCGGGCCCGGGGCGCCGACGCCGTAGCGCAGGAGCATGGCGACGTCGGCCTGCGCCGACTCTTCGTCGGTCTTGCCGGGGTTCATCGGTACCTCCGTTCCGGTCATCGCACGGTGACCGTGTAGTTGAAGTACGCCGGGTCGTTGGCGGGGCTGCCCGTCGCGGTGCGGTTGTCGCCGTCGGGGCACTCGCCCAGCACGCAGTAGCTCATTTTGATCTTCGTGGTGCCCGCGGCAACGGCCTCGAAGGTGAAGGTCTGCGTACCGTCACCACCCCCGTCGACACCGCTGTCGCCCCCGAAGTCCTCCTCCCGGCCGCCCTCCTGGCGCACCGTGGCACGGTCGGGACCGGGGTCCACGATGCTCCAGTCCTGGCCCATCGAGGGGTTGGCCGGGAGAACCAGCTCGAACGTGTCGCCCGCGTCCACTTCGATGGACTGCTCGTCGGCCTCGAACGTCTCGGGGCCGAAGAGGCCGCACCCGGACAGCATCACGGCCGTCAGCGGCAGGGCCAGGGCGGCGGACAGGCGGTGGCTGGACTTCACGGGGATCGGCCTTCCGTTCACTGGGCGGGCAGGTGGACGCCGTAGGCGTCGGGCAGGTCCTTGTCGGAGGCCTTGCCCATGTCGCCGTTGACGAAGTCGTCCTCGCTGACCCATGTTGTCGTTCCCCAGGGGTTGTAGACCTGCAGCATGTCGCCCTCCTGACCGATGATCATCATGGAGTGGCCGACCCGGTCACCGTTCTCGTCCTCGCCCTCGACGCCGATCGGCACGGGTCTGCCCTCGGCGACGGCCCGCTGGATGTCGGGGAGCGCGTCCCGGCGGTCGTCCGCGCTCCTGACCTCCTGGAACTCGTACTCGCCGCCCGTGTGCGGGCTGATCTCCTTGTTGGAGATCTCCGTCTTGCCGTCGTTGTCCATGCCGTCGGGTGTCGAGCCGAAGGGGAAGTCGTACTCGTCGTTGCCGTCGCCTTCGTCGTGCATCCGAAGCTGCTCGTCGCGCAGCCGCTCCCGGAAGGCGCCGGGGTCGTCCTCCTGCCCGGACGGGCCGCCGGTGAGTTCGAGGGCGTACACCGGATCGACCATGGCGCGCCCGGTGACGACGGTCGACGGCACGCAGGTGTTGCCTTCCTGCGACCACCTCTCGCCGTTGAACGTCTGCTGGTCCGTGTTGTGGTTGGAACCCTTGTTGGGGCCGCTGGTGTTGATCCCCTCGTCCTTCATGCTGTCCCCGGCCGTGGTGACCGGCGTCAGGTGCCGCTGCAGCCAGTCCGGGTCCTTGCCGTGGATCTTGTCGCGGAACTCGCCGACCTCCTTGACGTCGTACCCGGCGGCCAGTGCCTTCACGAGGTACGCCCGTTCCTGCGGGGTCTTCGCCTCGGCGAGCATCCGCTCGAACTCGGCCTCCTCACGGGCGTCGAGGCGCTCCATCGCGCGGCCCGAGCGCTCCAGGTCGTTCGCGGTCAGCAGCTCGTTCATCTCCGCCGGGCCGCCGGGGCCCGCGATGTCGGCGAGTACGAGGCGGTCGGCGGCGGAGATGTTGTCGGTCTGCATCTGGCCCGCCCGGGCCTCGGACGCCAGCTTGTTGAGGTCGCGCGCCGCGGCCCGCGCCGCGTCGTCGGCCACCTCCGCGGCGGTGTGCATCGTCCTGGCGCCGGCGGCCGCGATGCTGCGGGCCCGCAGCCGCTCCGCCTCCTCGGCGTCCTTCTCCACGATGTCGTCGAAGAAGCCGTCCTCACCGCCGAGCATGCCGAGCGCCTCGCGCAACTGCTCGCGGCCGCCCTTGTCCTGGGACTTGGCGTTGGTCAGCGCGTCGGCCAGGCGGAACAGGGCGCCGGCCGCGCCGGTGAACGCCTGCTCCATCTGCTCGGCGGAGCGGGCCGCCGCCATCACCACCTCGGACGCCCGCGCCCCGGTGCTGCCCACCCAGGCTTCGGGCAGGCCCTCGTTGGCGACCTTCTGCACCCGCCGTTGCACGTCGGCGACGTCGTCGATCTGTTTGCGGTAGGTCTTGGCGAGACCCTCGATGACCCCGGGGTCACCTACCGGCGCCGAGACGCCCAGGGCGTTGTTGATGGCCCCGATGAGATCGTTCTTGCTGTCGGCCGAGGATATGGAGTCGTGGTACTCGGCGAGCTTCTGGCGGCGGTCGGTGGTGGATTCGCCTGCGTCGGGCATGACGGGTGCGGCCTTCTGTCGTGGTGAGGGCAGGAGTGCGGACTCGTACGCGATACGGCGGACTCGTGCGCGGAACGTGGGACGCTCAGCCGAAGTCGGACAGGCCGCGCGGCGGCGTGCCGGACGCGGGCATGGTGCGGTAGCCCGGCGCGGGAACATCCCCCGCGGGCGCGGGCATCGTCGTCGCGCCCTCGCCGCCCGCCGCGCTCATGCCCCGGATGGAGGCGTGCTCGGCGCCCTGGTAGTTCGCCTTGGACACCCGCACCTTGTCGGCCAGCTCGTGCAGGGCGCTCTCCAGGACCTTGGCCTCGGCCTGCCAGTCACCGGCGAAGTTGTTGTACGCGGGACCCGCGTCGGAGCCGCCGAGGACGTCCGAGGGGTAGCAGGCGGTGTCCTTGACCGCCCTGGCGACGGCACCGACGTCGTCACCCGCCGTGTCGAGTGTCTGCGCCTCGCTGTTCATCGCGCTCGCCTGGACTTGATAGCCCCCGGCGTGCCCTTGCACGGTCATGTCCGGCCCCCGTTTTTTGATCTTGAGGGCGCAATGTAGCAGGGGTCGGTGGCATGAACACAGCGACCCTCACCGCCCCCGAGCGGCAGCCAAGTTCTCGGCGAGGACCACTTCGTCTTCTTGGCTTGAGCACGTGGTGGGCCCCCTTCCCGGACGGAAAGGGGACCCGGTTGCGTGTGCGACCCGCGACCTCTTGACGCCTTTTAAACTGAAGATATCCTCGATGTTGAGGAAATCTTCAGTCTGGTGTTATCGGCTGGCCCGCTACAGGAAGAACAGCCCATGCGGATGAAAGCTCAGACCGAGTCGAACGCGGGCGCCGTCACCGACGCCGCCCCCGAGGACGCCGATGTGGTGATCGTCGGCTACGGACCGGTCGGCGCCATGGTCGCGAACCTCCTCGGCCAGGCCGGGGTCAGGACGATCGTGCTCGAGCGCGACGCCAAGCCGCTCACCATGCCGCGCGCGGGCGCCACCGACGACGAAGTGCTCCGGGTCTTTCAGGCGGTCGGCCTGGTCGATCGGCTCCTCCCGGTTCTCGACCTGGGGCAGAGCACGCAGTTCCTCTCGGTGCGCGGCGACCGGCTGGTGACGATGCGTCCCAGCGGGGGCCGCAACGGGTTCCCGCAGCTCGCGTTCTTCTACCAGCCCGACCTCGAGCGGGTGCTCCACGAGGGAGTCGCTCGGTACCCACACGTCACCGTCAGGATGGGCGTCCGCGTCGAGGGGCTCCACGAGGACGGCGACGGTGTGACCGTGTGGGCCCGAGAGGGCGACCGAGGCCGGCAGACCGCGACCCGCGCCCGCTACGTCGTGGCCTGTGACGGCGGGCGAAGCACCGTCCGCGGCCTTCGCTCCATCGGGTTCGCCGGCTCCACCTACGCGCAGCCGTGGCTCGTCGTCGACGCCAAGCTCGAGGCTCCGTTGACCGACGTCACGTCCTTCCAGTTCATCGGGAACCCGGACCGTCCGGGCGTGACACTGCCGCTACCCGGGACCCACCACCGCTGGGAGTTCATGGTTCTCCCGGGCGAGGACCACGCCGAACTCGCCACTGAGGAGAACGCTCGGCGACTCGTCTCCCCGTGGGTCGACCCCGACCGGATCACCATCCTCCGGCACATCGTCTACACCTTCCACGCCCGCGCCGCGGCACAGTGGCGCTCGGGTCGGGTGCTTCTCGCCGGTGACGCGGCCCACCTGATGCCGCCCTTCGCGGGGCAGGGGCTCAGTTCGGGTCTGCGTGACGCCCACAACCTCGCCTGGAAGCTCGCCGCCGTCGTGGCAGACGGTGCCGACCCGGCGTTGCTCGACAGCTACGAGAGCGAGCGGCGTCCGCACGTCACACGCATGACCCGGCTGACCCGCTTCTCCGGCGCCATGGTCCAGACCCGCCGCCGTCGCGTCGCCACGGTGCGGGACGCGCTTCTGAAGAGGGCGGCGCACCTGCCCTACTTCACCGAAGGGCGGTTCAAGCCCGACCTGCGGTACTCCTGCGGAGCGTTCGACGGTTCCGGACGCCGTGCCGGTGCAGGACATGCGTTCCCCCAGCCCACGGTCCGCACATCGGAGGGACAACTACGGCCCCTCGACGACCTGATCGGCAGCGGCTGGGCCCTCCTCGGCCGCGATCTCGATCCGCAGGTCCACCTGAGTGCGGAGAGCCGCGAGCTGTGGACGTCGCTCGGCGCCACCTACCTTTCCATCAGCCGCCCCGGCCACCTCCGGCCACCCTGCGAGGCCGGCACCGTCGCGGTCGAGGATCTCGACGGCTACGCGCTCGACTTCTTCGACCGGCACGGCGGTGACTTCGCGATCGTGCGACCGGACCGCATCGTGTTCGCGATGCCGGACATCCGCGGCCTCGACCGCGTGGCCGACCTGTACAGGTCGTTGGTGGGCGGTCCGGTCCGCCGCCCGACACGCGGTCCGTTCGCTCCGTGAAACCCAGAAAGCGGAGAAAGCCCCGAAAGCCCTTAGGCCCGTAGGCCCTTAGGCCCATAAATCGATAAGTCCATAAGTCCAGAAGGAGGTCGGCCGCGCGTGATTCTCGTCATTGGGGCCACCGGAAAAATCGGCGGCGAGGTCGCCCGCCTGCTCGTCGCGACAGGAACACCGGTACGAGCACTGGTCCGCGACCCCTCGAAAGCAGCCGCCCACGCCCTCGCCCGCCAAGGCGTCGAAATGGCAACCGGCGACCTGGGTGACGCCGCCTCACTCGACAAGGCGATGCAGGACGTCGACCGCATGTTCCTCGTCTCGGCCCAGGACCTCCGACAGGCCGAACTGCAGGGCAACGCCGTCGACGCCGCACTCCGCGCAACGGTCGGCCACATCGCCAAGGTGTCCGGCATCGCACCCTCGGTCTCACCCGGCGGCCCAGCGGAAATCGGCCGCCAGCACTGGCAGACCGAGCACCGAATCGAAGAGTCAGGCGTCCCGTTCACGTTCCTGCGCCCCGGCTTCTTCATGCAGAACCTCCTCGAGACGGCAGCGCCGATGGTCTCCAAACTCGGTCTGCTCGCGGCACCGATGGACGGCGCACCGATCGCGATGGTCGACGCACGCGACATCGCCGCCGTAGCGGCCGCGGTGCTGACCAGCGACAGCCACCACGACAGGGTGTACGACGTCACCGGGCCGCGCGCGTTCGGCTACGAGGAACTGGCCGCGGTCCTCACCGACGCGACCGGACAGCGGGTCGGGTACGTCAACACACCCCCCGGACTCGCCGCGAACGTGCTCCGGCGCCAGGGAAAGCCCGACTGGTACGTCGAGCATCTCGTCGAGATGGCGGAACTGTTCCGTGCCGGCGCCGGTGCGACGGTCAGCACCACCGTGCGCGACCTGACCGGACGGCCCCCGCAGACCATCGAGGGTTTCGCCGCGGAGCACGCCGGGTCGTTCACCCAGAAGGGTGTCCCGCAACTCGTCCGTACCGCCGCCCGCTTCGGCCTCGCCATGGCCGGCCGAGCCGCCTCGGTCCTGCGCGCCAGATGACCGGCTGTCGTCGGCGGACCTGACGGCTGTCGCCTGGCCGGCTGCTTCCAGCTCGCGGGGTCTGCCCCGGCTACCTACCGTGGCGATATCCGCCACGGAGGAGGCGAACATGCCGGCTGACGATCCGCGTGCGGACGGGCCCCAGTGGGAGAGACCTGGCGCAGGCTCTCCGCCTACAGGGCAGTGGGCGGCTCCCGCCGGGCCGCCGCAGCAGAAGGGGCGGGGGCCTGCGTGCCTTTGGGGGTGCGCCGGTGCCCTGGCTGCGGCTGTGGTGGCTGTCATCGTCGTGGTTGTGCTGGTGGTCTCGGCGGCGAATGACGACGAGAGCACCACGTCCGCTCCCACCGACGCGGCGACCGAGAACGCGCCACAGGGGGAGAAGGAACCGCAGGGCGAGCGGGCGGACCTGGTCAGGTTCCAGCTGGACGACCGCTCGGTAGCCGGCCTCACCGATGTCTGGGTCGTTTGGACGATCAAGAACAGCAGCAGCGAGAAGTCCGACTACTCATGGGAATGGGAAGCTGCCGACGCCGGAGGCACCCGACTGGCGAACGGCACTGAATGGGAGACCGCCATCAGACCGGGGCAGACGGCCCGGGGTGATTCCCCCACGACGCTCGATAGCGCGAACGGCGTCAAACTCAACATCACCAGCTTCAACCGGACTGCCGGCTAGTGGGATCTTGAGACCGCGGGCCCCGTTGACTTGAGTGCTCTTGAGGGCCGAACGGGGGAGCCCCGGGTGCGCAGGGGCGGGGTGCGTTCGAGGCTGGGGGCATGAGTCTGCGTCCATGGGTTGTCGTCGAGGCGCCGGACGGTCGTGGTCTTCGCCAGGTGACCATGAACGGTGAGGCGGTGGGCAGCGCATGGTCGCCGGGTGAGCTGCTGCGAATTCTTCGCCGTCTGGATTTCCCGGACGACGTGGACCTGGACGACACAGCATTCATCTGCTGGCGCGGAGGTGACAGCGGCACGTGGCCGGACCGTCCGTGGCCCAGGCGCGTGGTCCTCGTGCTGATGATGGTCGGACTGCTGGCCGCGATGGTGCTCAGCGCGGTTGTGGGATGGCCGGACGCATCCGGGGCGCTCACCTTTGCGCAACGGATGACCGGGGTTGTTTTCGTGCTGACGGCTCTGGTGCAGGGCTTGGCCGCGGTTGCGGTCCTCGACTACTGGGGCAGACAGCAGTTCACGTTGTCCGGGGCAGTCGTTCTGCTCGGGGTGCTCATCGCGCTGGCCACGAGCAGTCTCCTGCTCTTCATGTGGCTGGAAGAGAGGGAGTACACGCCCTATCTGCTGGTGTTTCTGCCTCTTTGGTGCTGGTCACTCTGGGCGCTCGTTGTCCTTGTGCGGCGCAAATGCTGGGAGGGCGTCCCGTGGCCCAAGAGGTTTGCGGCCGGAGTGGTGGCCACGGCGCTTCTGACCGGGGTCAGTCTGGCGTACTCGACGATGTACCAACCCACGGCAGCTCCGATGCACCTCACCTTGAAGGCGGAGTTCGGGGCGGCGCGGGCGGATCGAACGCTGCCGTTTGTCCATGTCCCGCTTTCGCTTCGGATGAAGAACACGGGCGGGATTCCCGTCTACATCGTCAATGACATCTACACGGTCCGAGGCACGCGCGCCACGTACTACAGGATTCCCGAGACCTTGGACTTGCTGAGTGAGTGGAAGGACAGCGTGGGAGGGCCAGCGACTCCTGCGGGGGAGGCTGATCTCTATGTGGGTCAGTTCAGAAAAACCATCATCAGCAGCAACCACGTCTATGGGCCCGGCAGATGGCTCGAAGTCGGGCAGGAGTATTCCGTTGAACGCGTGTTCCAAATCCCCAGGAAGCCGAGATTCGGAACGGTCGGCGTCAACGTGCAGATCACCTACATGAGGAAGGACCGAGGGAAGCTGGATGTAGATGAGTTTCGCAAGGTTCACTACACGTGGCGGGGTGCCGACGAGCGGTACTACTGCGCATGGTGCGGGCAGGAGCTCGTCTACAGCGGGCGCGTCCGGCACAACAACAACCTCATCAATGTGACGCGCAGGCCTCGATTTGTGACGGTGACCTGGTCGCCGGATCGCTCGCCCGGCACCTCCATTTCATCATTTCGCTACTGGGAGAAGGAGGAGTTCCTGGGGGAAGAAAGGAGGGAGTTGGACAGGTACGGAGCTGCGACTGTCCGGGCGGATACGGAGGTGTCGGTCGCGGAACTGCTGGGATCCGCAGGCTCGTGACGGCGACGCTCGCATTCCTACCCTTCGCCGCTCGTGAGCCAGCTCCCTACTGTGACGCCCTCCTGCTCCAGGTGGGCAGCCGTCTGCCTGCAATGGGAAGCCTGCTTTATCCCGACCCTCCCGTTCAGTTCGCTCCCGTGCAGGATTTCGGCGAGTCCGCTGATGAGGGGCGCCACCTTGAACGGGGCGTTGGTGTGCTCGTCGTTCTCCAGTTGGGCGCTGACGTCGAGCATGTCCGTTCCCTCGTCGATGGCCTTCCAGAAGTCCTTGACTCCTGTGCTGTTCCAGCTCGGGGGCGTCATATCCCGCAGCCCCTTCGAGAGCTTCCGATCCGATACGGCCTTGAAAATGGCGCTGGTACATACTTCGGCTGCCTTCCCGAGGGAGACATCCGGCCGACCCTGCCTCGCGGCGGCTTTGTCCTGCTCTTGCTCCAACTGGGAGGACCGGTCCCTCATCTCCTGCCCTGCTTCGGCCCGGTCCTCCGGTGAGGCCTTGGGGTCGTTCGCCCGCCTCATCTGTCCACTGACCCGCTGTGACTCATCCAAGAGCTGGTTGTCTCCGGTGGACCCCGGCTGCCGCTCGTCCGGTCTGTTCGAGCCTGGGATCTGCTGAGGTGTGATCGATTCGGCGAGAAATTCCACCGACGAGCTCACCAGCAGCGCAGCGGCGCCCGTCTCTCCTTTGCCGTTGCACTGCTCCAGGGCGTAGTTCGTGTCTTCGACGATCGCCGTCAGCTGCTGCCGCGGCTTCTGGGGCGTCCTGGGATCGGCGATCGCGGCCAGGACGACTGTTGTCCGCTCCACCACCACCAAGAGCCTCGACCGATCCTCGGGCGAAACATCCGGCTTCAGCCCCGCCTTCAGCGTGGCGGCCATCTGCTTCACGATCCTGGCCAGCTGTTTCCGCAGCTTGCCGGGTGTGCCGTTGTCGCTGATTACCGCCAGCGTCGCGCCCAGCTCCTTCGCGCTGTCGGTGAGCGCTTCTCTGTCCTGGGGCGAGGTGGCCGGGTCCTCGACTGACACGAGCGTGACGATCAGTGTGTCAACGGTTGCCGTGAGCTCCTCGGGGACCTCCGCGCGCTCCTCGTTCAGAGTGGCCGTCACTTCTGCAAGGGCCTGCTTCTGCTCCGGCGGGGGTGCGGTCTTGGTTTCGTCTTCGCCGTCTTCGCCGTCTTCGCCGTCTTCGCCGTCTTCGCCGTCTTCGCCGCTGGAAGCGGACCCTGACGGTGGATCAGCGGGCGGCTCCTCGCTCGGAGTTGTCACATCCGGCGGTTTGGGCTCGACCGGTTTGGGCTCGACCGACGAAGGAGTGGAGTTATCCGGGACCACTGGTTGTGGTTCCGGCTCCACAGATGGTGGGGATGCGGGCTCAGAGGGCGGCGAGTCCGGTGACGGTGGTGGTGGTGGTGTCGTCTGCGCGGGCGCGTGGGGTCTGCTCGCGCTCGGCCTCTGCTCCGCTGCCACCGAACTCGCCACCCCTGTCGGCACCGCGAGTGCTGCGACCAGGAGAGATGCGTGGACCCTGTGGAAGGTGTACCGCCTGGTGGTTCTGGCCATGTTGGTTCCAGATGAACTGTGCGCTGTACCGACGTCATCCGTTTGCCTACCCGGGCCTATGAATCCACTGTTCACCTGCTCCGCGCATCCCGCAATGCGAACGCCTGGTGCCGGGCGTGGTGTTGTCGCGTGATGGTGGCGAGCGTCGGGATCCGGACACGCGGCTGTGGCGTCTACACGGATATGGACCTTGAGAAGCCACCGGCTCGACCCTCGCAGCACCCGGCGCCGGAAGGGTGCCTTGCCATCGCGATCCGAGTGCCGGTGCGCATCATCGTGCTCGTGCTGGTCGTGCCGGTGCGGATGGTGTGGGACGCGCTCGTCGTCGCCGGGCGCTTCCTGAACGACACGATGCTGCGGCCGTTGGGGCGGGCGCTGCTGTGGGTCGGGCGGGCGTTGTTCGTGTGGCCGTTCGTGGGGCTGTGGCGGTACGTCGTCGTGCCCGTCGCGCAGGGGCTCGCCTGGCTGGGGAACGTACTCGTGGTCGTTCCGCTGGTGTGGCTGTACCGGTACGTGCTCACTCCCCTGGGGCACGCGTGCGCGTGGCTGGCGCGAGGGCTCGGGGCCGGGCTGGGATGGCTGTACGCGCGCGGGCTCGCACCGATCGGGCATGCGGCGATGTGGGTCCTCAGAGGGCTCGGCGCGATGCTCGCCGCGTTCGGGCTCGGCACCTTCGCCGTCGTGGCGTGGCTGGTGCGGTATCTCCTCGTCGTCCCGGCCGTGTGGGTGTACGAGTGGGTCCTCGCGCCCCTCGGGCGGGCGATCGCCTGGTGCGCGAGGGGTTTGCTGTGGGTCGTGAGCACGGTCGTCACCGGGATCGGGATCGGGCTGTACTGGATCGGGCGCGTGCTGTTCGTGCTGCCGGCGCTGGGGGTTTACCGGTGGGTCCTCGCGCCCGTCGGCCGTGTGCTCGCCGTCATCGGCAAGGAGATCTGGGAGGCGCTCGGGCATGCGTGGCGGGTCGCCGGGCGGATCTCGCTCGCCGTCGGGCGGTTCCTCGCGAGCCTCTTCCGGTGGATCTTCGTGGAGCCGGTGCGATGGGTGTACCGGACGGTGCTCACCCCGGTCGGGCACGTCGTCCGCGACACCGTGCTGCGGCCCGCCGCCGAGGCCGCGCGCAGCGTGGGGCGAGCCACCCGGCAGGCCCTCGCCGACGTCCGGGAGTCCGTACGGCAGGCGCGGGCCGACTTCCGGCGGATGCTGCTCGGGGAGCCGAAGAAGCGGGAGGCCGTGGCCCGACGGGAACCTCCGGGCCGTGAGACACGTACTCTTGGTAGCAGTACGACCGCTCTCACGAAGGACTGAACGACACTGGGCAAGCGACAGCCCGAAGGCCCGCCGCCCGCACCCGCGGTGCAGCGCATCCGACTGCGCTACACCAAGCGCGGCCGCCTCCGGTTCACCAGCCACCGTGACTTCCAGCGCGCCTTCGAGCGTGCGCTGCGCCGTGCCGAGGTGCCGATGGCGTACTCGGCAGGGTTCACGCCGCATCCGAAGGTGTCGTACGCCAATGCCGCACCCACCGGCACGGGCAGTGAGGCGGAGTATCTGGAGATCGCGCTCACCACAGTGCGGGATCCCGAGAAGCTGCGGGTTCTCCTCGACGAGTCGATGCCCACCGGCCTCGACATCGTCGACGCGGTCGAGGCCCGGACCTCGGGGCTCGCCGACCGGCTCACCGCTTCCGTGTGGGAGGTGCGGCTGGCCGGCGTGGAGTCGGCCGAGGCCGAGCGAGCCGTGGCGGCCTTCAACGCCGCCGAGGCGGTCGAGGTCCAGCGGATGACCAAGAACGGCGTCCGCACCTTCGACGCCCGCCCCGCGGTCGTACAACTTGAAACACAGAGTGAAACGGCTGATAGGCCGACCGACCAGCCCTGTGCGATACTGCGGCTGGTTGTTCGGCACGTGACGCCTGCCGTACGACCCGACGACGTCCTGTCCGGTCTCCGCGCCGTGGCCGACCTGGCGCCGCCGGTCCCCGCAGCGGTGACCAGGCTGGCGCAGGGGCTGTTCGATGAAGAGACCAGCACGGTGACCGACCCGCTCGCGCCCGACCGCGAGGCAGCGACGGCCCCAACCGAGGCCGAGACCGCTGCCGCCGCGACGGCGCCGGCGTAAGGAAGGTTCCGCGTAGGGACGGTCGTCGAAAGCGCCGCCCTCGTACTCGGGAGCCACCTGGGTCG
The DNA here is from genome assembly GCF_053608645.1 of Streptomyces sp. NPDC055013. Lineage (NCBI taxonomy): Bacteria > Bacillati > Actinomycetota > Actinomycetes > Kitasatosporales > Streptomycetaceae > Streptomyces > Streptomyces sp. NPDC055013. Next base: position 18,548 of record NZ_JBSGVW010000030.1, on the reverse strand, counting down.
GGCAGCGCACCGACCAGAAGACTTTCGCCAGGCCGTACGCATTCGGCGTACGGAACCGGCGAGACAGGACACAGAGAGCTCCCGTGCGGCGCCCGCGCCCCGGACGGCGGTAGTCGCGCATTGCGCGAGCCGCGGACGTCACCGGCATACCGCCGGACCAGGCGCGGCGCCCGGGAGCCTGACGGGAGAAACGCCCGCATGCTCGAACCGACCGAACCCACTGAGGGTTCCGAACTGAACACTCCCAGCGACACCCTGCCGCCGCGCCGGCGGCGCCGTGCCGCGTCCCGCCCGGCGGGCCCGCCGACGGCTGCCGCCGAGGCGCAGCCCACAGAGGTGGTCGAGCCGGCCATACCGGTCGCCGAGGCCTCCGATGTGGCGGCCCTGACCGAGGACGCCGAGACGGCCGAGAAGCGCAAGGAGAGCATCGACGCCGTTGTGGCCGCCGTTGCCGAGGCGACTTCTGAGGACGTGGACGCCGAAGAGACCCAGGACGCCGAAGAGGCGGAGGGGACGACGGAGGCCGCCCCTGCCGGTCGTACGCGTCGGCGTGCGGTGCGCCGCGCGTCCGCGCCGGCCGGATCGCCGACGGCTGCCGAGGTGTCCGAGACCGTGGTGCCGGTGGCTGCCGCCGCACCCGTCGCCGAGCAGGCGAGCCCCGCCGAAGAGCCTGCGGCCGAGAGCGCTGTGGCCGAGGAGTCGGCGCCGCCCCGTTCGCGTCGCCGTGCCGTGCGTCGGGCGTCCGCGCCCGCCGGTGCTCCCGCGCCGACGGAGGCCGCCGAGACCGTGGTCTCCGAGGCGTCCGGTACGCCCGCTGAAGTGCCTGCCGCCGCCCCGGCCGAGGACGCCGAGGCTGCCGAGGACGCTGCCCCGCGTCGTACGCGCCGGCGTGCCACGCGTCGGGTGTCCGTTCCCGCCGGTGCCCCCGACGAGGCCGCTGCCTCCCCGGTGGCCGAGGAGAGCGCCGAGGCACCCGTGAGCGACGAGGCCTCCGCCGAGACCTCCACCGACGTCGAGGAGGCCGCCGAGGCCGCCCCGCGTCGTACCCGCCGGCGCGCCACGCGGCGTGCGGCCGCTGCTGCCGACGAGGCCGTCGTTGCCGACGAGGCCCCCGCCGAGACGCCGGTGACGGCGGTGACGCCCGTCACCTCCGGTATCGACACCGTGACGGCCGCGGTGGCCGGTGTCGGCGAGCCCGCCGAGGCACCCGCCGCCGAAGCCGAGGAGAAGGGCGGCCCCCGCCGCCGTCGCCGTGTCGTCCAGCGGGCCGCCACCGGCTTCGCGGCGCCGGCTCAGTCCGCCGCCTCCGAGGGCGACGAGGCGCCGCGCCCCGCGCGGCCCGCCGTGGCCGTGTTCCAGGCGCCCGTGTTCACCGAGCCGCAGTTCCAGACGCCTCAGCGCGCCGCCGCCGAGGCCGCCGCGGAGGCGGAGACCGAGGACGTCGAGGACGTCGAGGAGTTCGCCGAGGAGCAGCCCGCCGCGTCGAGGCGTCGTCGCCGGCGCCGGGGCGCGGGGCAGGGCGACGAGGCCGAGGCCACCCAGAGCGTCGAGGCCGCCGCCGAGGACGAGACCGAGGACGCCGAGGACGCGGAGACCGAGGACGCCGCCGACGGTGACGACTCCGAGGAGACCGGGTCGCGTCGGCGCCGCAGGCGTGGTGGCCGGCGTCGTCGTCGGGGTGAGTCCGCGGACTCCGAGTCCGAGGGCGGGGACGCCGAGGGCGACGAGGTCGCCGCGGCGCAGGCCGCGCAGGATGCCGAGGACGCCGCCGAGCAGGACGAAGAGGACGCCGAGGACGCCCGAGGCGAGGACGGCGGTTCCAGCTCCAGCAGCCGTCGTCGCCGGCGCCGTCGTCGTCGTGCCGGTGACTCCTCCACGGACAGCGAGCCCGGCGAGGGTGACCCCGAGCGCACCGTCGTCAAGGTCCGCGAGCCCCGCCCGAAGGCCGAGCCGTCCGACGAGGTGCAGTCCATCAAGGGCTCCACGCGCCTGGAGGCCAAGAAGCAGCGCCGCCGGGAAGGCCGTGAGCAGGGCCGTCGCCGCGTGCCGATCATCACCGAGGCCGAGTTCCTGGCCCGCCGTGAGGCCGTCGAGCGCGTGATGGTCGTCCGCCAGCACGGCGACCGTACGCAGATCGGCGTCCTCGAGGACAACGTGCTCGTCGAGCACTACGTCAACAAGGAGCAGTCGACCTCGTACGTCGGCAACGTCTACCTGGGCAAGGTCCAGAACGTGCTGCCGTCGATGGAGGCCGCCTTCATCGACATCGGCAAGGGCCGCAACGCCGTCCTGTACGCCGGTGAGGTCAACTTCGAGGCGCTCGGCATGGCCAACGGGCCGCGCCGCATCGAGTCCGCCCTCAAGTCCGGCCAGTCCGTGCTCGTCCAGGTCACCAAGGACCCGATCGGGCACAAGGGCGCGCGTCTGACCAGCCAGGTCTCCCTGCCGGGCCGCTACCTCGTGTACGTCCCCGAGGGCTCCATGACCGGCATCAGCCGCAAGCTGCCCGACACCGAGCGGGCGCGGCTGAAGACCATCCTCAAGAAGATCGTCCCCGAGGACGCGGGCGTCATCGTGCGCACCGCCGCCGAGGGCGCGAGCGAGGACGAGCTGCGCCGCGATGTCGAGCGGCTCCAGGCGCAGTGGGAGGACATCCAGAAGAAGTCCAAGAACGGCAACGCGCCGACGCTGCTGTACGGCGAGCCGGACATGACCGTCCGGGTCGTCCGGGACATCTTCAACGAGGACTTCTCCAAGGTCGTCGTCAGCGGTGACGAGGCCTGGGAGACCATCCACGGATACGTCTCGCACGTCGCGCCCGATCTGGCCGACCGGCTGTCGAAGTGGACCTCCGAGGTCGACGTCTTCGCCACCTACCGGATCGACGAGCAGCTCGCCAAGGCACTGGACCGCAAGGTCTGGCTGCCGAGCGGTGGTTCGCTGGTGATCGACCGGACCGAGGCGATGGTCGTCGTCGACGTCAACACCGGCAAGTTCACCGGCCAGGGCGGCAACCTCGAGGAGACCGTCACCAGGAACAACCTGGAGGCGGCCGAGGAGATCGTCCGTCAGCTGCGGCTGCGCGACCTCGGCGGCATCATCGTCATCGACTTCATCGACATGGTGCTGGAGTCCAACCGGGACCTGGTGCTGCGGCGCCTGCTGGAGTGCCTGGGCCGGGACCGTACGAAGCACCAGGTCGCCGAGGTGACCTCGCTGGGGCTCGTGCAGATGACCCGCAAGCGGGTCGGCCAGGGTCTGCTGGAGTCCTTCTCCGAGACCTGCGTCCACTGCAACGGCCGCGGTGTCATCGTGCACATGGAGCAGCCGGCCTCCGCCGGAGGCGGCGGCAAGCGCAAGAAGCGCGCGCGGGCCGGTGCCGGTCCGGAGCATGTCCACGAGGCCGCTGTCGCCGTCGAGACGGCCGAGGAGGAGGCGGAGTCCGAGGCCGAGGTCGCTGCCGAGGCCGCGCAGCCCGCCGCACTTCCGGAGCCCGCCTTCGCGCCCGACGAGGAGCTGTACAGCAGCGTCGCCGAGGCGGAGGCCGCGGCCGGGCGTGGCGGTCGTTCGCGGCGCCGCGGCGGTCGGCGGGCGTCCGCTCCGGCGGGTGCGCCGAGGAAGTCCGAGGCGGTTCCCACGGCTCAGGACGTGACCGTCGAGCAGGAGGTCGAGCGTCCGGTGCAGCCGGAGTCGGCCGCCGAGGCGAAGGCCGAGCCGATGGCCGTGGAGGACGCGGTCGTCGAGGCCCCGGCCACCGAGGAGGCCGCGCCCAAGGGACGTACCCGCCGTCGTGCGACCCGCAAGGTGTCCGCGCCCGCCGGGTCGCCGGCGGGGTCCGAGGCGACCGTCGTGACGGTCGGCGAGGTCGCGTCCACCGCGTCCGAGCAGGTCTCGGCCGAGGCTCCCTCGGAGCAGGCCGAGCCGGCTCCGGTCGAGGCGGCCGAGAGTGCCGCTCCCGCCCGGGCCCGGCGCCGTGCCGTGCGCAAGGCCACCGCGCCGACCGCGTCCGAGGAGCAGGCCGTCGTGGTCGTCCCGGCCGCTGAGGCGGAGTCCGGCATCGCCGCGGAGGCCCCGGCCGCCGAGGAGGACGTCGAGGAGGCGGCTCCGGCCAAGAAGACGGCCCGTAAGACGGCCAAGAAGGCCACGGCGAAGAAGGCCGCCACCAAGAAGACCGCGGCCAAGAAGACGGCCGCGAAGAAGGTGACGGCCAAGAAGGCGGCGAAGACCACCAAGACGGCCGCGGCCAAGTCGACGGCGAAGAAGACCACGGTCTCGGCCGCCACCGACGAGTGATGCGCCACTGACGGGCAACAACTGATGCGTGGTGCGGCCGGTCCATGTGACCGGCCGCACTGCGTGGGAGCCCGGCCCGGTTTGACCCCCTTGGCCGCGGCCCCGTAACCTTGACCGTCGGCGTGTCCGTGGATATAGGCACGCCACATCCCCGTAAACCTCATCCCTCCGGAGCACAGCGTGTTCCGGAGAGGCTGCCCGCATGTCGGGCGGCTGGACTGCGGGGGTGCCGTTCCCGAGCGAGAGAGTGAGATCCGCGTGTACGCCATCGTGCGCAGCGGTGGTCGCCAGCACAAGGTTGCTGTCGGCGACATCGTTGAGGTTGACAAGATTTCCACTGCCAAGGTTGGCGACACGGTCGAGCTCTCGACCCTGCTCGTTGTCGACGGCGACGCTGTGACCAGTGACCCGTGGGTGCTGGCCGGCATCAAGGTTCAGGCCGAGGTCGTGGACCACCACAAGGGCGTCAAGATCGACATCCTTCGCTACAAGAACAAGACCGGCTACCGCCGTCGTCAGGGCCACCGCCAGCAGTACACGGCGATCAAGGTCACTGAGATCCCCGCGGCTGCGAAGTAAGGGACTGAGGAGAGATGGCACACAAGAAGGGCGCATCGTCCACCCGTAACGGTCGTGACTCCAACGCTCAGCGCCTCGGCGTGAAGCGCTTCGGCGGTCAGGTCGTCAACGCGGGCGAGATCCTGGTCCGTCAGCGCGGCACCCACTTCCACCCGGGCGCGGGCGTCGGCCGTGGCGGCGACGACACGCTGTTCGCCCTGGAGGCCGGTTCGGTGCAGTTCGGCACCCACCGTGGCCGCAAGGTCGTGAACATCGTTCCGGTCGCCTGATCGGAAACTTTCGCGAGGCGGACCTCACTTCCCTCACGGGAAGCGGGTCCGCCTTTCGCGTGTTGGTTCTCAGAGAACAACACCCTGTACGTAACTGGAGGCACATCCCATGACCACCTTCGTGGACCGCGTCGAGCTGCATGTCGCCGCGGGTAGCGGAGGCCACGGCTGTGCCTCCGTCCACCGTGAGAAGTTCAAGCCGCTCGGAGGGCCCGACGGCGGCAACGGCGGGCGCGGCGGGGACGTGATCCTCACCGTCGACCAGTCGATCACCACGCTGCTCGACTACCACCACTCCCCGCACCGCAAGGCCACCAGCGGCAAGCCCGGTGAGGGCGGCAACCGCTCCGGCAAGGACGGGCAGGACCTGGTCCTCACCGTGCCGGACGGCACCGTCGTGCTCGACAAGGCGGGCAACGTTCTCGCCGACCTGGTCGGGCAGGGCACGTCGTACGTCGCCGCGCAGGGCGGCCGGGGCGGGCTCGGCAATGCCGCGCTGGCGTCGGCGCGGCGCAAGGCGCCCGGATTCGCGCTGCTCGGTGAGCCGGGGGACCTGCAGGACATCGTCCTGGAGCTGAAGACCGTCGCCGACGTGGCACTGGTCGGGTACCCGAGTGCCGGCAAGTCCTCGCTGATCTCGGTGCTGAGCGCCGCGAAGCCGAAGATCGCGGACTACCCGTTCACGACGCTGGTGCCGAACCTGGGCGTGGTGACGGCGGGCTCGACCGTCTACACCATCGCCGACGTCCCGGGTCTGATCCCGGGCGCCAGTCAGGGCAAGGGCCTCGGTCTGGAGTTCCTGCGGCACGTCGAGCGGTGCAGTGTGCTCGTGCACGTCCTGGACACGGCGACGCTGGAGTCCGACCGGGACCCCGTCTCCGACCTGGACATCATCGAGGCGGAACTGCAGGAGTACGGCGGGCTCGACAACCGGCCGCGGATCGTCGTCCTGAACAAGATCGACGTACCGGACGGCAAGGACCTCGCCGAGATGGTGCGGCCGGATCTGGAAGCCCGTGGCTACCGGGTCTTCGAGGTGTCCGCGGTGGCCCATCTCGGGCTCAAGGAGCTGTCGTTCGCGCTGGCCGATCTGGTGGGCAGGGCGCGGGCCGCGAAGCCGACGGAGGAGGCGACGCGGATCGTGATCCGGCCGAAGGCCGTCGACGACGCCGGCTTCACCGTGACGCGCGATGACTCCAGCGGCGAGCCGCTGTTCCGGGTGCGCGGTGAGAAGCCCGAGCGCTGGGTGCGCCAGACCGACTTCAACAACGACGAGGCCGTGGGCTATCTCGCCGACCGGCTCAACCGGCTCGGTGTCGAGGAAGAGTTGATGAAGGCGGGCGCCCGGTCCGGTGACGGCGTGGCCATCGGGCCCGAGGACAACGCCGTCGTCTTCGACTGGGAGCCGACGCTGATGTCCGGCGCGGAGATGCTCGGTCGGCGTGGCGAGGACCACCGCTTCGAGGCGCCGCGGCCCGCTGCGCAGCGGCGGCGCGACAAGGAGGCCGAACGGGACGAGGCCCTCCGGGAGTTCGACGACTTCGAGCCGTTCTGAGGCTGAGGGTGCGTGCGGCGCTGTCGGTGCCGTCGCCTGGGGGCTGCCGCCCCCAGGCCCGCGCTTCGGCCTGAACAGCCTCGTCCTCTAGTGCCGGACGGGGCTGACTTCGGCCTGGGCCGGCGTTCCGTGCCCGTGCGTGTCGCTGGCCGGATTGGTTAACTCCAGGAAAATTCGCGGCGTATCCCAGGGCAACCCCTTCGCTTTCCGGTGAGTCGTACTGGGCGGCGTGGATGAGGATCTTGAACTTTCGAGGCCTTACCACCGTCAACTGCCCATCGGATTCCCGGAGTCGACGTGGTCGAGGCTGTTTCGCGCAGGACGCGGTGTACCGCCGCCATGGCTGCCGCCCTGGTGGCCGCGAGTGTCGGTGTACTGCCGGTGGGGACCGCCCACGCGGCGAACCCGGCCGTGCGGCAGGACTTCAACGGTGACGGGTACGGCGATCTGGCCGTCGCCGCTCCCGACGCCACCGTGAACGGCCGGGCGAAGGCGGGCTACGTCGCCGTGCTGTACGGATCCGCGCACGGACTGCGCACCACGGCCAAGAAGGTGTACACACAGGCCTCCGCCGGGATTCCAGGCACCGTCGAGGCCGGTGACCGCTTCGGCTCGGACCTCGTCACGGCCGACCTGGACGGCGACGGATACAGCGACCTGCAGGTGTCCGCCGATGACGAGCGGTGGGAGCAGGGCGGCATCGCCCGGGAGGGCAGCCGCACCGTCCTGTGGGGCGGCCCCGGCGGCTTCACCTCGGGGAAGGTGCGGCCCGCTGTCGGAGACAGCCCGTACCAGAGCGGCGGCGGGGCCGTCACCGGTGACTTCAACGGCGACGGGCATCAGGACCTGCTCGACAACGGCCGCGTGGAGTACGGGCCGTTCGGGCGGGGCGGTCAGCCCGTCGGCACGACCGGGGCGCAGCTCGTCGACGGCGACCTCGACCTGGTCAGGGTGGTGGCCGGCGATGTGGACGGCGACGGCATCACCGACCTCGTCACCCTGGCCCGCTCGTTCGACGCGGACGACGAGGGCGACCGTGGCGAGCACCTGAACTTCCTGCGCGGCAGCCGCCAGGGCCTGCGTCCCCTCGTCGTCCTCAGGGACGCCCGGGGCGAGAGGATCAGACCCGGCCACACGCTGGCCCTCGGCGACGTCAACGGCGACCACCGCGACGACATCGTCATGGGTCATGGACGGCTCAGGTTCCTCTACGGCACGGCGAGCGGCCCGGCCGACTCCGTCGCCCCCCGGACCATCACCCAGGACACGCCGGGCATGCCCGGCGCCGACGAGGCCGGGGACGTGCTCGGCCACGACCTCGCGGTCGGCGACATCAACGGCGACGGCTACGGCGACGTCCTGGCCGGCGACCCGTACGAGGACCTGGGCACGGTGCGGCAGGCCGGCGCTTTCGTCGTCGTACCCGGTGGACCGGACGGGCCGACCGGGGCCGGCGGCAAACTCCTCGCCCAGAACAGCGCGGACGTCCCCGGCACCCCCGAGAAGGACGACGGCTTCGGCGGGAACGTGCATCTGGTCGACGCCGACGGCGACGGGCGGGCCGAGCCCGTCGTGGCCGCGGTCGGGGAGGACGCGCGTGCCGGAGGCGTGTGGGTGTTCCGGTCCGGCTCGGCCGGTGTCACCGCGAAGGGATCCTTCGCCTTCGGCGCCGGCACGCTCGGCACGGTCGCGAGCGGAGCCAGGCTCGGTGACCGGTTCCCGCGCTGATCAGCGGCCCTGCCACTGCCCCCTCTTCCCTACGTCAGGAATCACATGGCTTCGCGTTCTCACCGCCGAGCTCCGCGCTCCCGCCGCAGCGGGATCGTCCTCGTCACCGGCGTCGCGCTCGTCGCCGGGGCACTGGTGGTGCCCGCGGTCAACGCCGCCACCGAGGCCAGGGCCGCCACGCCGAGCAGCAAGCGGCTGCACGACGACTTCAACGGCGACGGGTATCCGGATGCGGCGATCGGTGCCCCGTCCACAGCGGTCGGAGGGGCACCGCTGCGCGGCGCGATCAGTGTGCTGTACGGCTCTGCCAGCGGGTTGTCGACCTCGCGCAAGCAGGTACTGACGTGGCCCAACCGTACGAACGAGGGTTACTACGGGGCCCAGTTGACGAGCGCGGACCTGGACGGGGACGGATACGCGGACCTGTTGTCGACCGCCGAGTCGGAGACGCCGTACGTCGACTCCGGGTTCGCCCTCCTCGTCAACTGGGGTGGCCCCAAGGGGCTGTCGGCCACGCCGACGAGACTGACCTGGAGGACCGGCCATGAGTGGGGCGGCCGGTTCACCGTCGCGGACGTGGACGGCGACAAGCGCCCGGACGTGGTCATGGTCAGCGACGACCGGCCGGACAGCGAGGTACCCGGCCAGGTGTGGCACGGCCCGTTCACCCGCACCGGCAAGCCCGCGAGGACTGGCTCCTTCGGCATCGACCCCGACGAGCACTCGTCGTACCACTCCGTGACGGCCGGTGATGTGAACGGCGACGGCATCGCCGACCTCGCCGTGCGCACCTCCTCCCAGGACGAGCCGGACTCGCGCGCGGTGTCCCTGCTCACGGGCGGCCCCGAGGGCCTCACCCACCAGGGCGATCTCAAGGACGCCCAGGGCCGGACCGTCGGCGGCGAGGACGTGAGGATCGGCGACCTGAACAAGGACGGGTACGGCGACATCGTCGTCGGCCATTCCATCGACAGTCTTGACAGCGACGTCGGACTGCCCACGAAGGGTGGTGCGTTGGCTGTCGTCCATGGCGGCCCCGGCGGCGTCTCGAGCACCCGCAAGCCGGTGTGGATCAACCAGGACACCGCAGGTGTTCCCGGCGCCGGCGAGCACGGTGACGGCATGGGCTCGGGGCTGTCCATCGGTGACACCGACGGCGACGGCTACCTCGACGTCGCGACGGGGCTGCCCGGCGAGGACTTCGACGGTCTCACCGACGCGGGCACCGTGCTCGTGCTGCGTGGCAGCGCGAACGGCCTGACTGCCACCGGCCACAAGTCGTTCAGCCAGAACACCGGCAAGGTGCCCGGTACCGCCGAGGGGCAGGACCGTTTCGGCCAGAAGACCGCTCTCGTCGACGGCAACGGTGACGGGAAGCACGGCCTGGTCGTCGGTGACCCGGCCGAGAACTTCGACATGGGGTCCGTGTGGGTCTTCTCCACCACCTCCAGCGGCGTCATCGCCGCCAATTCCTTCTCGTTCGGTCCCGCCACCATGGGCCTGACCGTGACCGGGGCGCGGTTCGGATCGTGGCTGGCCGACTGAGGGCGACCACCGCCCCGTACCGATGTCCCCCCACGAAAACGACAGGAGACAACACCATGAACAGGCGCAGAGGAACCTGGCGCACGGGACTCGCCGTTGTCATGGCGGTGACGGGAGTGGCCGCCGTGCCCGCCGCCCACGCGGCCGGGGACCCTCGGCCCGCAGCCGAACTCCGGGACGACTTCAACGGTGACGGCTACTCCGACCTCGTGGTCGCGGCGCCCGAGGCGACCGTCGACGGGAAGGCGAAGGCCGGGTACGTCGCCGTGGTGTACGGGTCGGCGAGTGGGCTGAGGACCGCCTCCAAGCAGGTCGTCAGCCAGAACACGGCCGGCGTCACCGACTCCGCCGAGACGGAGGACCTGTTCGGCAGCGCGGTGAGCACCGCCGACCTCGACCGGGACGGGTACGCGGACCTGATCGTCGGCGTGAGCGGTGAGGACTCCGTCGAGGGCGGTGCCGAGACCGGGCTCGTCCAGGTCGTCTGGGGCGGGGCGAACGGGTTGTCCGGCGGGGCGGCGCTGGCGTACGGGCGCGAGACCTACGACCGGCTCAGCGCCAAGGGGAAGCTGGCCGTCGGCGATGTGAACGGGGACGGTGCGGCCGACCTGGTCGTCGTCGCCAGGAGGGCCGAACTGCGCGTCATCAAGGGGCCGTTCGGCCGCGACGGCGCCGCCGGGGGCGGCGAGGAGAGCGTCCCGGACGACTTCGACCGCCGGGTCCTGGACCTCACGGCGGGCGACGTGAACGGTGACGGCATCGGCGACGTCGTCGCCACGGTGAACGACGGCGACGAGTACGACGCCCGCCGGATCACGTACTGGCAGGGCAGGCGGGACGGGCTCGCCGAGGGGGTCGTGCTCGAAGACAGCAGGGGCTGGTGGGTGCAGGGCGGCGAGTCCCTCGACCTCGGTGACGTGAACGGTGACGGGTACGAGGACGTCGTCGTGGGCCGTTCCGTCGACGGCTACGACAGCGACCTCGACACCCCGATCCCCACGGGCGGCCGCGTCGCCTTCGTACCGGGCTCCGCGAACGGGCCCGTCGGTACGAAGGCGATGTACGTCAACCAGGACAGCGCCGGAGTTCCCGGCGCCGCCGAGCGCGGCGACGGCTTCGGCTCCGACGTCTCGGTCGCCGATGTCGACGGCGACGGGTACGCCGACGTCGCCACGGGCGTGCCCGGCGAGGACTTCGACGGGCTGAGCAACGCCGGCGGTGCCGTCCTGCTGCGCGGTGGCGCGAACGGCCTGACCGGCGTCGGTGCCACCGGGGTCAACCAGGCCACCGTGGATGTGCCGGGCGCGGCGGAGACCAACGACGCCTTCGGCGGTGCCACCCACCTGGTGGACGCCGACCACGACGGCCGCGCGGAACTCGTCGTCGGCGCACCGGGGGAGAACGCGAACGCCGGGTCGGTGTGGGTGTTCAGGTCCACCTCGACCGGCATCACCCCGACCGGCTCGTTCACCTTCGGGGCGGGGACCCTCGGCACGGTCGCGACGAACGCGAGGCTGGGCTCCGGGTTCAACTACTGATCCAGCCGGATTCACTCACTGATCGACCGGCAGACCCGTTGTGGCAAGGGCACGTGGCCGTGCCGCAGCGGGTCTTCCGTTGTCTCCCTAGTTGTCATGCACGCGAAGCTCGCAGTTCAGCAGCCGGACCGCCCTCGGGCGTGAGCATCCGAAGTGTCCAAGAGGCCAGCGAGGCAGGGGAGTTCGCCGATGACCGGTGTTTCCGGATCCGTATCGCCCGACCGACGCCGCTTTCTGACCGCGGGTGCCGCGGTGCTCGGCGCCGCGGCCTCCGCCCAGCTGTGGCTGCCGACTGCCGCCAGGGCCGCCGAAACCCCGTTGCCCGACGGCGTGTTCAGCCTCGGTGTCGCCTCCGGTGACCCGCTTCCCGACGGCATCGTGCTGTGGACGCGCCTCGCCCCGGACCCGCTGAACGGTGGCGGCATGCCCGATCGCCCGGTGTCCGTCGAGTGGGAGATCGCCGAGGACGAGCGGTTCCGCAAACCGGTGCGCCGCGGGGTCGCCCAGGCCCGGCCCGAGCTGGGGCACAGCGTTCACGTCGACGTACGACGGCTGCGCCCGGGCCGTACGTACTGGTACCGCTTCCGCACCGGCGGCCAGCTCTCGCCCACCGGCCGCACCCGCACCGCGCCCCACCCGACGAGCTCCGGCGGCCGGCTGCGCATGGCGCTGGCCTCCTGCCAGAACTGGCAGCACGGCTACTTCACGCCGTACGCCGACATGCTCGACCAGGACCCCGACTTCGTCCTGTTCGTCGGGGACTACATCTACGAGTCCACGCCATCGGCGACGGGTGTGCGCCGCCACGAGGGCACGGGTGAGCCGTACAGCCTGGTCCAGTACCGCAACCGGTACGCCCAGTACCGCACCGACCCGGGCCTCGCCGCGATGCATGCGAACGCGCCCTGGGTGGTCACCTTCGACGACCACGAGATCGACAACGACTTCGCCGGTGAGATCCCGCAGGACCCGGACAAGCAGCCGCACGACGCGTTCGTGGCGCGGCTGACAGCGGGCTACCAGGCGTTCTACGAGCACATGCCGGTCCGCGCGAGCGCCATCCCGAACGGCCCGCACATCCAGATGTACCGCCGCCTCGAGTTCGGCCGTCTGGCCCGGCTCAGCGTGCTGGACACCCGGCAGTACCGCAGCGACCAGGTCAAGAGCCAGGAGGCGGCCCAGGACCCGTCGCTCACCATGCTGGGGGCCGAGCAGAAGCAGTGGCTGGTCGACGGGCTGCGCCACTCGCCGGCCCGCTGGAACATGATCGGCTCGCAGATCATGATGGCCGAGACCGACCTCAAGGTCGGCGAGGGCAAGCTCTGGTACTACGACGCCTGGGACGGCTACCAGGTCGAACGCAACGCCCTGATGCAGGAGTTGAAGCAGGTCCGCAACCCGGTCGTGTTCACCGGCGACCGGCATCTGACGATGATCAGCGACCTCAAGGAGGACTACGCCGACCCGGGCTCGGACGTCGTGGGCGCGGAGTTCGTCGGTACGTCCATCTCCAGCAACGGCGACCAGGACCAGGACGCCTTCCACAGGGAGTGGGACCCGCGCGTGCCGGACAACCCGCACTGGAAGCTCCTCGACGCCCACCGCGGCTACCACCTCTTCGACATCCGCCGCGACGGCATCGACGCGCAGGTGCGGATCGTGGACACGGTGCGCGCACAGACGGCCACGCCGAGCACGCTGGCCCGGCTGCGGGTGGAATCGGGCCGGCCGGGCGTCGAGGTCGTGTAACTCCCGCAACCTCTGTCACTTCCGTAACGCCTGCCCGAGGGCCTGGGACTCATCCGTGTCCCAGGTCACTCTCAGCGCTCTCTCAGCAAGCCCTCTTACCGTCCTCTGACCATGGAGACGGACTGTACGAGAGATGAACTCCCGGCCAACGGCGACGTGATCACCCCGCTCGCGACCGGGACCCGCCTGCTGCACATCGGCCCGCACAAGACGGGCACCACCTCGATCCAGGGCGCCCTGTTCGAGGCGAGGGCCGAGATGGCCGGGCACGGCGTCGAGTGGCCGGCCGCCACCCGGCACCCCATGGAGGCGGTCCTGGCCGCCTGCGCCCGCACCGGCATGATGGGCGACCCCGCACCCACCGAGCGGCACTGGGAGCGGCTGCTGGAGCAGGTGCGCGGCACCGGGCGGCGAACCTCGGTGATCAGCAGCGAGTTCTTCGCCGACGCCCCCGACGACGACACCGTCGAGAGGATCGTCGAGCAGCTCGGCGGCGAGCGCGTGCACGTCCTGGTCACGCTGCGCCCGCTCGCACGGATCATGCCCTCGCAGTGGCAGCAGTACGTGCAGAACGGCCTGCGCATGGGCTACGAGGACTGGCTGGAGCACCTGCTCAGGAAGCCGCCGTACGACGGGCCCACGCCCAGTTTCTGGCGCCGGCACCGGCATGACCGGCTCGTCGAGCGCTGGGCGCGGGTGGTCGGCCCGGAGCGGGTCACCGTCGTCGTTGTCGACGACCGGGACCGGGAGGGCCTGATGCGCACCTTCGAGGCGCTGCTCGGGCTGCCCGCACACCTTCTGCGGCCGATTCCGGACGCGGCCAATCGCTCGCTCACCCTCGCCGAGACCGAAATGCTGCGGAATCTTAATAAGGAATTCCGCGCCAATGAACTGCCCGCGGAGCTCTATTCACAGCTCGTGCGGAACGGCGCCGTGATGCATATGAAGAACACGTGCGCCCCCGGTCCCGGTGACGTGAAGATCTGCACCCCGCAGTGGGCCGTCGAGGCCGCCGCCGGGATCGGTGCCGAAATGGCGGACCGGATCGGGTCGACAGGGGTGCGGATCATCGGCGACATGAGCCTTTTGTCCGCCGTGCAGTCGGCCGCCGTACAGCAGTCGGCGGCCAGGGCCGACGCCGGGGCGCGCATCGCTCCCGAGGCGGCGGCACATGCGCTGTACGGGGCTCTCGCCGCGGCGGCGGGCGCTCCCGTGCGGCATGCCGCGCCCGCCAAGTCGCGTACCGTTCACCAGACGTCGTCCCGGGAGCTGGCACGGGTACTCGGCCACCGTTGCCTCAAGCGGATCGGGCTTCGGTGAGCCTGTGTCGTTACTCACGGCAACTCCCGGGAACTTCCGGACGGTTTCATCGCAATGACCATGCGTACAAGGTGAATGACAGGTTGCGCGCACATATGCAGACGGGGACGCTCACCTTGCACTGCGGTAACCCCAAGTGGGACCATTTCCAAGTTCCCAGTCGCCACAAGGTAGGTCACCTGTGTCCCAGCACATAGCCAAGCCCCGTACCACCGCAGTGATCCTTGCGGGTGGTACCGGCCAGCGCGTGGGTCTGTCGATCCCCAAGCAGCTGCTGAAGATCGCCGGCAAGGCAGTCATCGAGCACACGTTGACCACCTTCGAGAAGGCCGACTCGATCGACGACATCATCGTTCTGATGGCGCCCGGTTATGTGCCGGACATCGAGAAGATCGTCGCCAAGGCCGGGTTCAAGAAGGTCAAGAAGATCATCGAGGGTGGTTCCACCCGGAACGAGACGACCGAGCGCGCCATCGACGCCCTCGGCGAGGGCCTGGCCGAGGGCGAGGACGTGAACGTCCTCTTCCACGACGCCGTGCGCCCCCTGCTGTCGCAGCGTGTCATCGACGACTGTGTCGTGGCGCTGGAGCGCTTCCAGGCCGTCGATGTCGCCATCCCGTCCGCGGACACCATCATCGTGACCCGCACGCACGGCGAGGACGGCGAGTTCATCACCGAGATCCCGGACCGCTCCCGGCTGCGCCGCGGCCAGACGCCGCAGGCGTTCAAGCTGTCCACGATCAAGCGGGCCTACGAGGTCGCCGCCGGTGACCCCAACTTCCAGGCCACGGACGACTGCTCCGTCGTGCTCAAGTACCTGCCGGACGTGCCGATCCACGTCGTCGCGGGTGACGAGTACAACATGAAGGTCACCCAGCCCGTCGACGTCTTCATCGCCGACAAGCTCTTCCAGCTGGCCTCCACCGCCACGCCCGAGCAGGTCAGCGAAGAGGCCTACCGCGAGCTGCTGACGGGCAAGACCGTCGTCGTCTTCGGCGGCTCCTACGGCATCGGCAAGGACATCGCCGAACTCGCCGAGTCCTACGGCGCCAAGGTGTACGCGCTGGGCCGCTCCACCACCGGCACCCACGTGGAGAACCCGGAGGAGGTCGACGACGCGCTGTCCAAGGCGTACGCCGAGACCGGGCGCATCGACTACGTCGTCAACACCGCCGGCGTCCTGCGCATCGGCAAGCTCGCCGAGACCGACAACGCCACCATCGAAGAGGCGCTGAAGGTCAACTACTTCGCCCCGGTGCAGATCGCGCGGTCCTCGTACAAGTACCTGGCCGAGACCAAGGGCCAGCTGCTGCTGTACACCTCCAGCAGCTACACCCGCGGTCGCGCCGAGTACAGCCTGTACTCCTCGACCAAGGCCGCCATGGTGAACCTCACCCAGGCCCTGTCCGACGAGTGGGCCGGCGACGGCATCCGCGTCAACTGCATCAACCCGGAGCGCACCGCCACCCCGATGCGCACCAAGGCCTTCGGTCAGGAGCCCTCGGGCAGCCTGCTCTCCTCCGAGGCCGTCGCCCGCACGTCCCTCGATGTGCTGCTCTCCGAGCTGACCGGCCATGTGATCGACGTCCGCCAGCAGGACCCGACGGCGGCCGCCGGCAAGGCGTCGGGCTTCGAGCAGGCGCTGGCCAGTGTTCTGGACCGGCAGGACGGCATGGCATAATCATCAGTTAATAGCCTTATGGAATTCAGGCCTCTGCGATTCTTCGTTCACGAAGAATTCACAGGGGCCTGAGTCCTTCCCCCTTCAGACCGGCCCCTCCTCCTGAGCAGGTTCTCCGTGATATCCACCGCTATTCGCGTCGCCCGGGTGGGCAGCGCGGCCGAGCTGGCCGCGGCGGCCCTCATGATGCTGGGCTTCCCGGCACTCATGCTGGCCGCGCTCGTACCGAGCGTTCCCGCCTTCGCGGCCGCGGCCGCCGTGACGTACCTGGCGGACCACTATCTGCACCGCAAGGGCAGCTATCTGGTCAACCGCCTGAGCAAGGTGCGGGCAGGTCTGTCGATCCGCTTCCTGATCAGGCAGCTGCTGCTGATCCTGCTGCTGGCCCGGCTCGGCCTCGCGGACGACCTGATCTACTACGGTGCGATCGCCTGCTTCATCGCCTTCTACGGCCTTCAGGCCCCGCACGGCGCGCTGGTCACCCTGATCCGCAACCGCCGCCGTATGCCGGTCGCCACCCGCAACATCGACCTCGCCTCGCGCATCCGCATCCCGGACGCCCCGCCGCGCAGGCTGCTGCACCGCTCCGCCGAGAAGATGCTGCACCTCGACCTCGCGGCCGTCGCCGGCATCCTCGTCTCCGCGTCCCTGGAGTCGGCCGTCGTCGGCTTCATCGGCATCGGCATCACCGTGGGCGTGGGCTGCCTCTACGTGCTGGCGCTCGTGCCGTACGTCCGCGGCGCGAAGATCCCGCCGAACGCCGACACCGTGCTGGCCGCCGTCGACGACTGGCTGGGCGAGTACCGGCCCGAGACGGTGCTGTACTTCTCCGGCTCCAAGGACTCCGCGTACCAGGTCAACATGTGGCTGGAGACCATGGAGCAGCTGGACTCCCAGCCGCTGATCATCCTGCGTGAGCGCGTCATCCTGAACAACCTCGCGCCCACCACGGTCCCCGTCATCTGCGTGCCCGGCGGCGTGCACCTGATGAACCTGGACCTGTCGAACGTGCGCGTCGCGCTGTACGCGGCGAACGTCGGCAAGAACATCCACCTGCTGCGTGTCCCGACCATGAAGCACGTCTTCATCGGCCACGGCGACAGCGACAAGCTGGCCAGCGTCAACCCGTACAGCAAGGTCTACGACGAGGTGTGGACCGCCGGGCGCGCGGGCCGCGACCGCTATGCCATCGCCGACGTCGGTGTCCGCGACGCCGACATCGTCGAGGTCGGCCGCCCGCAGCTGGCGCCGATCCAGGGCTGGAGCGGTGCCCCCGCGGGGCGGATCCCGACGGTTCTCTACGCCCCGACCTGGGAGGGCTGGGACGGCAACCCCGGCAACACCTCGATCGTGCTGGCCGGCGAGAGCATCGTGAAGAAGCTGGTGTCGGCCGACCCGCCGGTCCGCGTCCTGTACAAGCCGCACCCCTTCACCGGCACCGTCAGCAAGGAGGCCGGCGCCGCGCACCGGCGGATCATCGCCCTGGTCGAGCAGGCCGCCGCCGAGCGGGTCACCGACGCGCGCTTCACGGCCGACACCGCCACGCTGACCGCCGCCAAGGCCGAGCTGGCCCGCATCGAGGCCCGCCTCGCCGAGCTGTCCGGCAAGGGCAACGGGAAGGGCAACGGCAAGGGCGACGAGGCCGAGGCCACCCGCGACGGGCTTGTCGACATCGCCAAGCACGAGGAGGTCGCCCGGCTGCGCGCCGAGTGGAACGCCGCGTACTGGCGCTCCTTCCCCGGCCACGAGCACCGTGTCATCACGGGCGCCGAGCCGCGTCTGTACGACTGCTTCAACGTCTCCGACGCGATGGTCTCCGACATCTCCAGCGTGGTCTCCGACTTCATCGCCAGCGGCAAGCCGTACGCCGTCACGGACTCCGCCGAGCTGGGCGTGGAGGAGTTCAAGCGGGCGAACACCGCGGTGCGTGCCGCGACGATCCTGTCCAACAGCGCGGCCGAGCTGGGCGAACTGCTGGACGCCGTACGGGATCCCGCCGCCGATGCGCTGGCCGAGGACCGCGGGGAGCTCAAGCGATACCTGCTCGGCCCGGACGAGCCGACGTCCATCGACCAGTTCAACACCGCGGTGGCGAACCTCGCGATCAAGGCCGAGACGCGCAACGTCGGCCAGGACTCGCGGGCGGTGGCCGGAGCCGACATGGACCCCGAGCCCGAGCCCGATCCGGTGCCGGCGACCGTGCCGGTGCCGCGGGTGTCGGCGGCCGAGGACGACTTGACCGCCTGACCCACGGACCCGACGAAGCGGCCCCCGAGGAGCGATCCTCGGGG